>JAOUDB010000316.1 GCA_029859485.1 Desulfuromonadales bacterium
AAGCAAGTGAGGTATGAGGTGTCAGGCGTGAGACAAAAACAGTTTTTATCACCTCACCCCTCACCCCTCTCATAATTTTATGAACTACGAACTCTTTGTCAGCCTGCGTTACCTGCGCGCCAAACGTAAACAGACGTTTATCTCTGTGATCTCGTTTATCTCGATTATCGGCATTACGCTTGGCGTTGCTGCGCTGATTGTGGTCCTTGCTGTTATGACAGGCTTCCACGATGGTGTCAGGCAGCAGATTCTCGGTAATATACCGCATGTTCTGGTGCAGAAACATGGAGAGAGCCTGACCGATTCTGATGCGGTTGTCGCGGCGGCGAAGGCGGCCTCTCCTCATGTTTTGAATGCGTCTCCTTTTGTCAGCAAGGAAGCCATGCTGCTTTCGCGGCGGAATGTTGCTGCTGTCAATGTCAAAGGCGTTGAACGACAGAATAAAATCTTTCGTCAGAGTTTTTTGACCGAATCTGGCGGTGAAGTTGAGACCCTTCTGTACGATTCTGAGGAAGCGCAGCCGGGGATCTTGATCGGCCTGGATACCGCTACGACATTGGGGGTCGCCGTTGGTGACTCCATTAATGTTATCCCGCCGATGTTCACGATTACGCCTTTCGGAATGATCCCGAAGATGAAGCCGTTCAAAATAGTCGGTATCTTTAAGCAGCGTGGGGGCTTTATTGATGCTTACTTCGCCTACATCGATCTCACAGAAGCCCAGCACTTCTTCGATCTCAACGAAGGTGTGACCGGCGTTGAAGTGGAGGTCGATAGCTTTGACCAGGCGGCTCCTGTTGCCAGCAGCCTTCGTCAGGAATTCGGGTTCCCGCACTCTGTCCGTTCGTGGGAGGATATGTTCGGCTCCTTCCTCTCCGCACTCAAACTGGAGAAGCTTGGCCTGTTCATCGTGCTTGGCATCATCGTATTGGTTGCCGCTTTTAACATCGCGACGACGCTGATCATGGTGGTGATGGAAAAGCATCGAGATATTGCTATTCTGCGCTCCATGGGCGCAACGTCTCGCAGCATCATGCAGATTTTTGTTCTCGAGGGCTTGATCATCGGTACCCTGGGGACCCTCCTCGGTACGGGCCTCGGGCTGTTGCTGTCCAAGAACGCCGACCCTCTCATCAAAGGCCTGGAAAACCTGCTTAATGTTAAAATCTTTGATCAGAGCGTGTACGGCATGGACCATTTCCCCTCGGTTGTTAATACGGGCGATGTTGTCGCCGTCGTTGTCGTGGCCATGTCTATCTCCCTGATCGCGACCATCTATCCCGCTTGGCGGGCGGCCAAGATGGATCCTGCCGAAGCTCTGCGCTATGAATAGGTTGATGTCATGATTGCTGTTCGCAAACTTTCAAAAAGCTTTCTTACGGATCGTGGCAGAATCGATGTTCTGAAGAACGTTGACCTCGATATTCGTGTAGGCGAACGCATCGCTGTTGTTGGAGCCTCCGGCGCTGGCAAAACCACTCTGATGCATCTGCTCGGTGGTCTGGATCGGCCAACCAGTGGCTCTGTTTGCTTTGCCGAGAAGGATATTTTTCGTTACACAGCCCATGAACTGGATGCCTTTAGAAACCGTTCTATCGGCTTTGTTTTCCAGTTTCATCAACTGTTGCCCGAGTTCAATGCCCTGGAAAATGTCATGATGCCTGCTTTGATCGGACGCTCTTCGCTGAAAGACGCCGAGTTACGTGCGATTGAAATCCTTAAGGCTGTTGGTCTTGATCATCGCCTCGACCATAAGCCGGGGCAACTCTCGGGTGGGGAGCAGCAGCGGGTTGCTATTGCACGCTCTCTGATCATGTCGCCAAAATTGCTTTTGGCGGATGAACCGACAGGCAATCTCGATAGCGCGACCTCTGACGAGATCCTGGCTCTGCTTGACCGTTTGCATGACGAACGAGATCTGACGATCGTGGTTGTGACCCATAGCGAAAAAGTTGCGGGACATATGGATCGGGTCGTGCATATGGAAGATGGCTTCTTGAAAACCTGAAGCCTGTGACAAAAGGCTTCTTTTGCAAGGCGATCAAGGCGACTTTATGGTTTACCTTCTGCCAGCAATTCCTTATAATGACGCGATTTTTAACCTGTTAGCATGATTTGGAGTAATACTTGTATGATCAAGAGGGCTCTTGCGTTACTGGTCTGCCTTTCACTGGTTTTTCCTGCCTGGGCTGCAGAAGAGTTTTTTCTCGCAGATGTCCAGGTTAAAGGTAATCAGCGAGTGAAGACTGATGATATCTTGAATGCAGTGAGCATCGAGCCGGGCCAAAAAGTCACTCCTGCTGATATAGACGCCGCTATGAGCGATATTTACAAGATGGAACGCTTCTCAGATATCACTTCTGACGTTTCTGGAGAGGCCGGCGCATCCGTGTTGACATTCCTTGTGCAAGAGCGTCCACTGGTGCGTAATGTACGTTTCGAAGGCAATGAAAAACTCACCACGGAAAAATTACGTGAAGTCATCACTGTTAAAGTCCCTGATATTTACGATCCGTTTGAAGTTAACGACAGTGTCGAACAGATTAAAGTCGCCTATATCATGGAAGGCTATTATGCAGCGGAAATCACTGCCGATAGCCATGTCAATGAGAAGAATGAAACGCTTGTTACCTTCCGCATCAAGGAAGGGGATATCGTTCGTATCAAGGATATTCGTTTCGAAGGAAACACGGTCTTTGATGAAGGTGATATCAGGGCTGCGATGGATACCAAGGAGAAATGGATCTTTTCCTGGATAACGGATCGCGGCAATTACAATGAACTTCTGTTGAAGCAGGATCTTGAAAGAATTGCTGACCTTTATTTTGATGAAGGTTACGTCCGTGTGAAGGTTCACGAACCGGTTATCTCTCTGGTCGATAATGATAAGCACATGCTGCTGCTTATTCATATTGATGAAGGGCCTCAGTACCGGATGGGCACTGTTGACGTCCAGGGCGATTTGACAAGGGACAAGGAGGAACTGCTGGCTCTGGTAGGGTTGAATCCTGGCGATGTTTTCTCCCGAGGCCAATTGCGCAAGGGGGTTGAGGTTGTCACTGATGTCTATGCGGACCAGGGCTACGCCTATGCGAACGTCTCGCCTTTGACGCGTGCCAATGATGAAAGCAAGTTGATCGACATGATGCTTGATATCGAGCAGGGCCCGCAAGTCTCGGTTGAACGGATCAATATTACCGGTAACACCAAAACACGCGACAAGGTTATCCGTCGCGAAATGAAACTTGTTGAGGGTGATCTGTTCAACGCAACCAACCTGAAACGCAGCAAGGCTCGAATCAACAACCTCGGTTTTTTCGAGGCCGTTGATGTTGGCACCAGCGCCGGTTCCGACGACAGCCTGATGAATGTTGATGTCAAGGTTGAAGAGCGCTCAACCGGAACCTTCAGTGTCGGTGCCGGTTATTCGTCGGTCGATGGTCTTGTCGGCCAGGGTTCCATAACCCAGGAGAACTTCCTTGGACGGGGCTGGAGATTGAATCTTGCGGCGTCTCTTGGTAGCGATAGCACGACTTATCAGCTCGGCCTTACTGATCCCTATTTTCTCGATACCCGATGGACTCTTGGTGGTGAAATTTATCAGACTGAGCGGGAATGGACGGATTTCAGCCGTGATGCCACGGGCTTTGCGATTAAAGCAGGACACCCGGTTGGCGAGTATTCCAGGGTCCTGGTCACCTATCGTTTTGAAGATAAAGAAATTTATGATGTGGATTTTTTTGCATCACAAACAATTAAGGACCAGGAAGGGACCTCCACCCTTAGTTCTGTTACAACGACATATACCTACAATACAACGGATAATCGTCTGGATCCGTCCTCTGGTATGGACTTGAGCGCGACCTGGGAGTTTGCCGGCGTTGGCGGTACTGAAAAGTTCAGTAAGTATATTCTGGATAGCCGTCATTTCTGGCCATGGAAGTGGGATACGGTCTTCTCGGCCCATGGCCAGCTTGGTTATGTCCATGACCTGGGCGGTGATAGTGAGGATGTACCGATTGATGAGAGATTCTTCCTCGGCGGGATTTACTCCCTTCGCGGTTTTGAATCCCGCGAAGTTGGGCCGCGTGATGAATTTGGAGACTTTATCGGTGGTGATACGGAAGCTTACTTTAATTTC
>JAOUDB010000317.1 GCA_029859485.1 Desulfuromonadales bacterium
TCCGCAGCGATTCGACAACCAGCGGGCTCCGGCGGCGCACGCCTGGGAATGCAGCCAAAGCCTGGGCATGTAATGTGGTAGCAGCTTGCCCCTGGTCGCGCTGGCGCTCTCCTTGCTGGCTTGCTCCAGGATCTGGCGGGTCTTGTCCCGCCCCAGGCGGGTGATCGCCTCTTCGATTGAGAGAGTTTTGTGCCGCCCGGAAAAGAACGAAGAGTTGGCGGCTCGGAAGAGGTTACAGAGCAAGCCAGGATCCCGACCGATCAACCAACTCAACTCTTTGATGTCGAAGGTTTCAGCGCTCAGCAGTTTGCTGACGTGCAGGCTGATGTCAGGATGGACCGGCAGATGTACCCGATCGGCTTCGACCATCTCCTTGATAATCTCTGTCAATGGTTTATTGGCCAAAGCTATTCTCCCAGCAGGCAACGCAGTTCGTGTAACGGGCGCGGCTTTAAGATACGGGGCAAACGGCGCATGACTTCAGGAAGGGAAACCTTGCCGCGGGCGGCCTTGGCGATACCATCTTCCATCAGGGTGATCAAACCGGAGGTCTCAATGCTGATGCGCTTTACGTAGATCAGCTTGGCCGGGGTGATTAAGCCCTGCTCAACCAGCAGGCGCGCAATGGTGTCGCCGCCTTCAGCTATGACCGGCTTATGGGGTTCAGGGAGGTTTTCTGGCTTTTTTTGCACAGCAGGCTTGTTGACTTCGGGCATAGCATCAATCCATTACATTAAGAAAAATTCAGTGGCTTAAGATTACCATAGATCTTCCCGTGTGCAAAAAGTGGCGACTGTACGTACGAAACGGAATGGGCTACGGCAGTAATAACCTCAGGGCGAAGATTAAAACGGTGGCGATAACAAACCGCTTGATCCATTCATGCCCTTTTTTGACAGCCAGGTGCGAAGCAAACCAGCCCCCTGCCGAGTTACCCGCGGCCAGAGCCAGACCCAGAACGTAATCGACCTGACCATGCACAATAAAAACACCCAAGGCGACCACGGTGAAGGCAAAGATAACCAGGACCTTGACGGCGTTGATGCGAACCAGGTCGAGACCGTGAACCAGCAGGCCGGTAATGATCAGGAAGCCGACGCCGGCCTGGACAAAACCACCGTAGATGCCGATGCCGAAAAAGCTGACCACCAGTAACGCCAGACGCGCCGGAGTCATCGGTTTCTCCGCTTGCCGTAAATGTTTCAAGGGGTCGACGATCATGAAGACCAGGACCCCGACCATCACCAGGGCGAGTAACCGCCGAAAAACCATCTCATCGACCGTGATGGCCAGGTTGGCACCAATATAGCTGCCGATCAGGGCTGGAGGAGTGCAGAGCAGCGCGAGACGGATAGGGAAAATTCCCTGGCGCTTGAAGCCGGTGATGGCAAAGATGTTCTGACAAAAGATGGCGACCCGGTTGGTGCCATTGGCGGTCGCCGCAGGCAGGCCGAAGAAAATCAACAACGGCAGGGTCAAGAGAGAACCGCCTCCGGCCAGAACATTGAGTACGCCGGCGACAGCGCCGACCAGAATCAAAACAGGTATTTGCCAAAAGTAGGGGTCCATTTATGAATCCTTCTCCAACAACTCACGGATGACCTCACCGGCCATAGTCAAGCCAAACAGAGGCGGTATCACCGAAGAACTGCCGAGCGGAGCACGTTGGCCTTGATAGTTACCAGAGTCTTCTGTGGTCACCTCACGGCGGCCATCGGTTAAGGGTCTGAACTCTTCGGTAGAGTACACGGTTTTGACACCGCTAAAAATATTACGCCGGCGCAGCTCCCTGCGAAGAATCCGGGCCAATCGGCACTTGTTGGTGTCTGCCAAGTCAGCGACGCTGATGCAGGTCGGATCAAGCTTATTGGCCGCCCCCATGGAAGAAATGATCGGCAGCTGCATCGTGATACAGGTCTCGATCAAGTGAATTTTGGCCGTGATATGGTCGATACAGTCGAGCACGTAATCGTAACCACGCTCTAGCAACTCGGCTGAATTCTCATGGCTGTAAAAAGCCTGCAATGGTTCTACCTCAACATCGGGGTTGATCAACCGACAGCGCTCCGCCATGACCAAAGCCTTGGGCTGACCGATGGTGCCTTCCTGGGCATGGATCTGGCGATTGCTGTTGGTAATGTCAACCTGGTCGAAGTCGATCAGGGTCAGCCGTCCGATGCCGCCGCGGACAAGCGCTTCGACAGCATAACTGCCGACCCCACCGAGGCCGAAGACGGCAACAGAAGCACCCTGCAGGCGTTTCAAGCCCTCGTCACCAAGGAGCAGGGCCAATCGGTCAAAGCGATTATTCTGACTCATTACCTTAGGCTTCCTTATCTTTCTGTAGCGTGCCCGGCAGAGGCAAGCCGAGAACACGGCAGGCATTAACTGTCGTCCTTTGAGCCGTCTCTTCAAGGGTCCAGTCACGTAGACTTGCGACCTTTTTGGCGATCAATTCAAGGTACGCCGGTCGATTCGGTTGACCTTTGTGCGGTTCCGGCGTCAGGTAGGGCGCGTCGGTCTCAAGCACCAGGGCTTCAGAAGGAACTTCGCGGATCACTTCGGGCAAGCGCCGCGCTGTCTGCGAGGTGACCACCCCGCCAACACCGAGGAGAAATCCCAGCCCTATAACTTTTCGAGCGGTTTCAAGGCTGCCGGAAAAGGCGTGAAAAATACCCCCGATCTGATCGCCGCCATCTCTCTGTAGAAGCTCCAGAATCCGCTCTGTGCTGCGTCGTGCATGAATCAGCAACGGCTTCTCCCTCTCCCTGGCCAGACGAATCATCGCAATGAAGAGCTCTTCCTGCTGCTGCCAGGGAACATCAAGCTGGCGATCCAGGCCAACCTCACCGATGGCGACGGCCCTTTCATGGGTCAAAAGCTGTCGTAATTTGATGAGATGAGCTTTTTGAAAGTTCCCTGCGGCCTGCGGGTGGATCCCCGGGGCCAGATAAACCTGCTCATGCAGTGCGGTGGTTGCCAGCACCTCCGACCATTGCTCTGGTGCGACTCCCGGTACGATCCAGGCACCAACACCGGCTTTTTCAGCCTCTTGCAGTAACAGCGCAGGCTCGGCAAGTAGGTCGAGGTGAATATGCGTGTCAATATAGCGAGTCACAATCTGCAAAGCCTACCACAACCACCCCGAAGCGAACAGACGTCTGTGAATTTTTTAAGCATTTGCCTTGCCGCATTTTGTTCGTCTGTGATACTCGTAAATGGCTGTATCTCTTGTCTTTATTACCTGCAAGATCTTTATAGGGGAACCTCTCATGCAGACAGCTGCACCAGGCCGCTCCACTTACCTTCGCAAACTCTTTCTTTTTAATCACGGTGCCGGTCTGGTTGTTGGCGCTTTTTTTCCTTTCGTTGCTTATGCGATGCTCGGTGACAAAGCTCTGATACCGGCATTCTTCCTGGTTTGCCTGTTCGCCGGATTTATCCTTGGTTCGGCGTCTTTCTGGTTTTTCAGGCAAGCACTGAAAAAGCAGCTGCGTGAGCAGTTGGCCATGTTACATGGGCTGCTTGGCGAAGATGTTGAAGGGCACTCCGGACAGACGGTTGAGAACCTCTTAGACACCGTCAATAATACCGTCAACAAGGTTCGTGACCTGTTGACAAATCTCTACGAAACGGTTGACGAATTCGCCCCCCATTACCAGGCGCTGGCCGATGCCAGTCGATATCTCTCTGCGCGTGCTGAAGATGGCCTGCAGGCGGCAAAAAGTGCACGTGCCGATGTCGACGGTATGTACCAGAAGCAGCAAGCGGTTATTGGTCAGGTTGAGACACTGAACAGCCGTTCCCAGGAAGAGGCGGCAATCTCCAGAGAGCTCTCTGCGTCCCTTGAGGAGATGGCTGGAGCGCTGGAACATTCCTCGCAAAAATTTCTTGAGACAACCCGCAACGTTGATGCTTTGGTCAGCTCCATCCAGAATGCCACCGCTCAGGCCACCCAGATGGCACATACCACGGAAAGCACTGCGCAGGACCTGGACCAGATTGGCGAGGCTCTCGATCGACTGCGCACAGGCGTGACCAGTAACGCCGAAAGCTCGGCCGCCGTTAAGCAGGACGCCGAACAGGGTGTCAAGGTCGTCACAACCTTCACCATGGAAATGGATCGTATCGACGAAGAGA
>JAOUDB010000319.1 GCA_029859485.1 Desulfuromonadales bacterium
CGTCCTTCATGCACTGATTGCTCGGCAAGGGCCCACTGCTCAATCGCAATCTTCTCGGCAAAGCCATTTTTTTGGCAATTCTCTTTTGCTGCGGTGACAGCCCTGGTGCTTTCGTCGCTGCCACTGATGGCCAGGGGCACTTCCCTTACGGCTCGTTTCGCCTCATCAGAAAGGAGGGCCCATAAGCCTTCGCGGAAGCCTGGCCATTTCATAAAGGCAAAAGAGCGATTCAGCCCCGGTGCATGATTCTGAGCGAGGAGCGCCCCTTCCAAAAGAAAACTGCCGGAACCGCACATCGGGTCTGTCAATGACGAAGTCTCTTGCCAGCCAAGCAACATCAGGATCCCGGCCGCCAAAGTTTCTCGCAATGGCGCGGTTGTTACGGATTGGCGATAACCCCGACGATGCAAAAGCTCACCGGAGCTGTCGATCGAGATCGTGACCTTGTCATCGACAACCCTGACCATAACCATTTGCGGGTCTTTACCGACAGGGTTTGTCGAGCGTCCCAGCGCCTGGTTGGCTGCTGATTCAAGTGTCTCTGCAATTCGCACGGTGTGGTTAAGTCGCGAGGTGCGACAGGTGACGCGAAAGGCAATGGACGTCTCCGGTTTAATGAAGCGACCCCATGGCAGGCGATGCGCCCGATGATAAAGATCAGGAAAATCGCGACTTTTAAACTCGGCGAAACGAACCAGAATTCGGCTGGCGGTTCTGAGCCACAGGTTGGCCAGGTAGATGTCGCGTAATTTTCCTGAAAAAACGACTCCGCCAGCAATGACTTCTTGAGGAGGTAGGCCAAGGGCGGTTATTTCGTCTGCACAAACGGCTTCGAGTCCGGGTGAAACGACGGCAAAAAGGTTCTCTGTACTGCGATGGTCCATTGTTTCTCTCTTTAAATCAGAAAGTTGGGTTTTGTTCCTTTAGCTTTCTGCGAAAGCATTCGTTTCTTTTCTTAAGTATGAAGCTCTGCAGCAGGGCTCTCCTGTGGCATGAAAATTGCTTTTTAAGCCACGAAGTTATGCGGACGTTTGCCGTTTGGCGATGTTAAATTAAAAAGTTGGCCGAACAGGTAAAATCAGTATAATGTTGCCCAAACTTGCTGATGGAGGAAGATTTATGACACGGCGTTGGATGATACTCGCAGTTCTTATGATGGTGGCTCTCCCTTCCGTTTTGTACGGTCGTTGGATCAAGGATAAAGTCTACCTGCAAACTGACTCTGTAGGCAAGGTAGAGTTTAGCCACTTTGCCCATATGGAGATGGAGTCTATCGGCAAGGATTGCCCGACCTGTCACAACGAAGCCTTTCACATTGTCACCAAGAAGAATCCTGCCTTTACCATGGCGGAGATGGAAAGTGGTAAGTCCTGCGGTGTTTGTCATAATGACACCAAAGCTTTCGGCGTTGGTGGAGATTGTACCACCTGCCACGCCGGTGATGTGGAAATTAACTACGGAATTGCCGAGAAAGTCATGTTCAGTCACGACGTTCATGCCGACATGTTTGGCTGCGACGAGTGTCACTCCGACCTGTTTGTGCCAGAGCGCAACAGTAACCTGGTTGGTATGAAAAAAATGGAAGAGGGCGAGTCGTGTGGCGCCTGCCATGACGGAGACAGCGCCTTTAGCGTCAAAAGTGACTGCAGTAATTGTCATACGAGTGCGGGGGCGATCGCCATGCAGAGCCCTGTCGGCGAAATCCTCTTCAGTCATGATGTGCACACCGGTGCGTTTGGCTGCGATGAGTGCCATTCGGATATCTTCAAAGCCAAGGCCAACAGCAACCAGGTCGGCATGAAGAAGATGGAAGACGGAGAGTCCTGCGGGGCCTGCCATGACGGCGATAGCGCCTTCAGCGTCACCGGCGACTGTGTGACCTGTCACAGCAATGCCGCTGATATGGCCATTCAGGCAAAAGATGTCAACGCGGTTCCCTTCAGTCATACAATTCACACCGAAATGTTAGGTTGTGCAGAATGTCACCCGGATATTTTTGTCGCCAAAGCCAATAGCAACCAGGTGGGTATGCAGCGCATGGAAGCCGGTGAGTCGTGTGGCGCCTGTCATGATGGTGACACCGCTTTTGGTGTCGGTGAAGATTGCACCACCTGCCATCTGGGGGATTTTGCCTACACGAAAGATATCCCGATACAGAGTCCTGTGGGTGGGATTGTCTTCAGCCATGTCGTCCACACCGAAATGTTCGGTTGCGACGAATGTCATCCGGAGACCTTCAGGGCCAAGGCTAACAGCACTCAGGTTGGCATGAAAAAGATGGAAGGCGGAGAATCCTGCGGTGCCTGCCATGATGGCGATAGCGCCTTCAGTGTCAAAGCCGATTGTAGAAGTTGTCATCAGGGCGCAGAGGATATCCCCATCCAGAGTACGGTGGGTGCGATTGTTTTCAGCCACGATGCACATATCGAGATGTTCGGTTGTGACGAATGTCATCCTGACACCTTTAAAGCCAAAGCCAACAGCAACCAGGTTGGTATGAAAAAGATGGAAGCCGGAGAATCCTGCGGCACCTGTCATGATGGCGATACCGCGTTTGGTGTCGCTGGCGACTGTGTGACCTGTCACAGCAACGCCGCTGAAGTGGCGATTCAGGCACAAGATGTCGGCGCTGTTCCTTTCAGTCATGACGTCCACACGGAGATGTTCGGCTGCGGAGAATGTCATCCGGATCTTTTTGTCGCCCAGGCCAACAGCAACCAGGTTGGTATGACCAGGATGGAGGATGGCGAATCCTGCGGTGCCTGCCATGATGGCGACACGGCTTTCAGTGTCGGCGAGGCTTGCGCCACCTGTCATACCGGCTCGTTGACCTACACGAAGACTGTCGCTATCAAGAGTGGCGTCTGGTCCATTCTTTTCAGCCATAAAAATCACACCGAAAACTACTCTTGTGGCGAATGCCACCCCGAGGTGTTCAGGGCCAAAGCCAACAGCAACCAGGTCGGGATGAAAAAAATGGAAGCCGGCGCGTCCTGCGGAGCTTGCCACAACGGAGAAGATGCTTTCAGCGTCACTGGCGACTGTGCCGAATGCCATGCCAGTTCCGTCGATGTGGCAATACAGACAAAAAATGTCGGGGCTATCCCCTTCAGTCATGCGGAGCACGGCAGAATGTTCGCCTGTGATGAATGTCATCCGGGCACCTTTAAGGCCCAGGCCAACAGTAACCAGGTCGGCATGAAGAAAATGGAGGACGGTGCGTCCTGCGGGGCCTGTCATGACGGAAGGACCGCGTTTGGTGTTAAGGGCGACTGCAGCAGTTGTCATAGCGGCGCGGTGGATGTTGCCATGCAAAGTACGGTGGGCGCGATTGTCTTTAGCCACGAAGTGCATACCGAAGACTTCGGCTGTGATGAATGCCACCCGGATATCTTCGAGGCCAAAGCCAACAGCACCCAGGTTGGCATGAAGAAGATGGAGAGCGGAGAGTCTTGCGGCTCATGTCATGATGGCAGTACGGCTTTCGGTGTCGCAGCCGATTGCATCACTTGCCACACAAAGGCCGTTGACGTGGCGATACAAACGAAGAATGTTGGCGTCGCTCCTTTCAGCCATAGTGTTCACACGGAGATGTTCGGCTGTAATGAATGTCATCCCGATCTGTTCAGGGCTCAAGCGAATAGCAACCCGGTGGGAATGCAGGCGATGGAATCCGGTGCCTCGTGCGGGGCCTGTCATGACGGGGGAGATGCTTTCAGCGTCAAAGAGGATTGCACCAGTTGTCATGCCGGCGATGTGGTTTACCAAGCCTTTGGCAAGACGATCTTTTCGCACGCAAAACATCTTGACAAATTCGGCTGCGATGAATGTCACCCCCGCCTGTTCCAGGCACGCCGCGGCACAAACAAGGTGGCCACCATGGATGATATGGAAATTGGTCAATCCTGTGGCGCCTGCCACAACGGAGGGAAGGCCTTCGGGGTTGAAAATTGCGATCCCTGTCATATTAAGTGATTGTTTGTAGTGGTTCAGATTAAACAGGGCGACAGGTTTATGACCTGTCGCCCTGTTTGTTATTCTTAGTTCTTGACGTTGCTTGAGGTTTTGGTTCTCCCTCCACTGTTGCCGCAGCCGATGACGAATGGATTAACGGCGATCA
>JAOUDB010000027.1 GCA_029859485.1 Desulfuromonadales bacterium
GTAACGCCAGCTCTTATGTGGTTGATACTTTGCAGACTGTCTTTCACTACCTGTTTACAACCGGCAGCTTTGAAGAGTGTCTGATCGGTGTTGTCAATCAGGGAGGGGATGCCGACACCACGGGTGCAATTGCCGGGATGATTGCAGGTGCCTTTTATGGGCTGGATGAGATACCGAAACGCTGGCTAAAGAAATTGAAGTCGGAGGTCAGGGAAGAGGTTGACGCCCAGGCAGTCAAGCTGGTTAAAATCTCGCCTTGGGGAGATCAGAACGCAGAAGAGAAAGACGATTAAACCGACATTGGATCGATACGGTCTCGCTTAGTAAAAGTTCAGGCTGTCGATACCCCACAGATCAGTGCAAGGCTGTCGATTTCAGGGTTTTAGCTTTTTAGGCACTTATGATGCAGTAGTGTCAGTTATTAACTCTCACAAGAGAATAGGAGTTCCATATTATGAAGCGTGCATTGGTTGTTGATGACGAACCCTTACTACGGCGTCAAGTCGCCGAAATCGTTTCCGGCTATGGGTTTGACGAAATCCTTGAGGCAGAAAATGGCGTTCAGGCTGTCGAGATAGCGATTCACCAGGAAGTCCTTTTGGTTGTCATGGATGTTGGCATGCCTGTTATGGATGGTATCACTGCTGCTGAAAAAATTGGCAAAGCGAAACCATTGCCGATTGTTTTGGTGACCGCTAACACGGAAGCCGAAACAATTGAACGGGCGCGACTGGCCGGGGTGATGAATTATGTTGTTAAACCGGTTCGGGCCGAGCAGCTCTTTGCCGCTGTTGACCTTGCGATACATCAGTTTGTAGAGCTTTCCAGCCTCCGTGATGAAGTTTCCATGCTGAAGGAAACACTCGAGTCCAGAAAAGTGATTGATCGTGCCAAGGGTGTGTTGATGAAGCGAGGAATGGATGAGCCACAGGCTTTTCGGCGTCTACAGAAGCTGGCAATGGATAAGCGTAAATCGTTGAGAGAGGTTGCTGAAGCGGTTTTACTGACAGAAGATTAATGACATTCCGGCCACAATGAGGTGACCGCAACTCTGGAGCAATGACGCTCGTTCGGAATGATTCCGTGCGGGCTTTATTTTTAGGTAGCGGATGCAAGACAACTTAATTTAAGGAAAAAGACGGTTATGGAAGATCTGAAAGAAAGACTGCCCATTTCAATTGTTGCAGAGAAAATGAATACCACCCCCTTGAATGTTCTCATGCACATCAAGCGTAACCTGTTGCAAGGAGTCGAAGAAGATGGCATCTGGATGATCGATTGCCAGAGTCTGGAGGTCCTGCTGGCAAAAACCGGTGGCAGCAAGGCTAAAGACGTGTGTGCCAGCGGTTGCGGTAAAAAACATTCCTGCGGCGGTGGTTGCAGTTAACGAAAGAGGGGCTCATTATGGAACTCGAAATAAAACCTTCGGATCTTTACTTTAAATACCGCCGCAACAAGGAGTTGCGTGGTGAACCCAAATTTACCGGAAAGCCTGATTCCAGCACTTATGATCGCGACGATCTCTACGACGTAATTCCCATGCTCAGCGCTGTTATGGATAAACTGCGGTGCCAGGACGCCAACGTCCTGCATCGCCTGGAAGAATTGGCCGGTGATGAAATGCCGAAGTTCATAACCAGCCGTGAAGAGGTCTTTGATTTTCTGGTGAATGTCATGAGTGACATGCTTGGACAACCAACGGGTCTCAGCACGGATGACGTGGTTCACGAAGAAACAAAACCATAATGAAAGAGATCATTGGTGATATGTGGCAGGAGCACGCAGAAGGCGCTGTCGTGGCAATTACCACAAACGGTGCGGTGAATAAGGTCGGCAGGGCCGTTATGTTGCGTGGCTGTGCACGCCAGGCGAGGGAGCATTTCCCGGAACTCATGAAAACGCTCGGTTCCTTGATTAGTCAGCACGGCAACCATGTCTTCGATCTCGGCCATCAAATTGTCAGTTTTCCGGTTGAAACTGATCCATACCAGGTTCCGGAAATGGGTTTAATCGAGCAGTCCTGCCGGGAACTGGTTGAACTTGCCGATTACAAAGGCTGGCAGAAGGTTGTCGTGCCGCGCCCTGGTTGCGGTGGTGGCGGCTTGGAATGGCTGGAGGTAAAGACCATTCTTGAACGGCATTTCGATGAACGCTTTCATGTGGTTACAATTCAGGAGCAATAGTATGCAAAGGGCACAAAAAGGTGACCGCGTCACGGTTCACTACATCGGCACACTCGACAATGGCCACATCTTTGATCAACGTGATGGTGATGAACCGCTCTCCTTTGTTATTGGCGCAGGAGAAATTTTTCCCGACATGGAGACAGATATCATCGGCATGAAAGTTGGTGAGGTGAAGAACATCCATCTTGCCGCAGAACAGGCGTACGGCTTAAGACTCGATGAGAACCTTCTGAAAGTTTCACGGAAATTGTTTCCTGCAGACCGTGAGTTACGTATCGGTTGCAAATTGAACATTGAACTGGCTGGCAACGAGCAACGGATGATGAGGATTCGTCATGTTGATGAGCAGGAAGTGTTGCTCGATGGTAATCACGATTTGGCCGGGTGTGATCTGACCTTTGCATTGGAATTGATGGAGATCGTGTGAATAGATTCTGTTCATTCCTGTTTAACAGATGTGCATTTCGTAAGCACTTGAGACCTTAGTCTTTAGGATACACCCACGTAACTACCCTAAAACAGGGGGTTTGCTTTTTTGGCACATCTGATGCTATATAGCTCTGACATAACAACATAAGGTACACAGTTGTACCCCCTTCAGGCAAAGAGGCCCATTGAGTGAGTAACTGCATTCGTGGGCCTTTTCCATTTTGAGCATTCTGTAAAATATCGCGGCACAATGAGTGCGCCGCCGGGCATTGACGCCCTATCCAAATTGTTTGGGTAGGGCGTTTTGTATTTTGTACATCAGGTTTTTCTTCGGACACATCAAAGGCGATGCCGCCGCGGGGGAGAGCAGATGCACAGCAAACCAAGGCTTCTATGGGAGGCCTCACGAAAGGAACAAGACAATGGCTGAAAAGAAATTACGTCAAATCGCAATCTACGGCAAAGGCGGCATCGGCAAATCAACCACGACTCAGAATACCGTGGCAGGCCTCGCTTCCCTCGGCAAGCGGGTGCTTATCATCGGCTGCGATCCCAAGGCTGACTCTACCCGCCTGATCCTTCATGCCAAAGCCCAGGACACGGTTATGGACAAGGTCCGTGAACTCGGCACCGTTGAGGATCTGGAACTGGAAGATGTCTGTAAACGCGGCTACGGCGATGTTATGTGCGTCGAGTCGGGCGGTCCTGAGCCAGGCGTCGGTTGTGCCGGGCGTGGTGTTATTACCGCCATCAACTTTTTGGAAGAAGAGGGTGCCTACACCCCTGACCTCGACTACGTTTTCTATGATGTTCTCGGTGATGTTGTCTGCGGCGGCTTTGCTATGCCGATCCGAGAGAACAAAGCCCAGGAGATCTACATCGTCGTCTCTGGTGAGATGATGGCAATGTACGCCGCCAACAATATCTGTAAAGGGATCGTTAAGTACGCCGCCTCGGGCAGCGTGCGCCTGGCCGGCCTGATCTGCAACAGTCGTAACACTGACCGCGAGGCGGACCTGATTGAAGCTCTGGCAGCACGTCTCGGCACCCAGATGATCCACTTCGTGCCACGTGACAATCAGGTTCAGCGCGCCGAACTGCGCCGTATGACTGTCATTGAGTATTCCCCTGATCACAAGCAGGCCGGAGAGTATCGTCAACTGGCTCAGAAGATCTCCGACAACGAAATGTTCGTCGTGCCGACCCCGCTCGAGATGGAAGACCTGGAAGATCTGTTGATGGAATTCGGCATCATGGAAGCGGAAGACGAAAGCATCGTGGGCGTAGCGGAAAGCGCATAAAACTTGGAACAAGGTACGTGGTCCGCGGTTAATGATTGAAAACCACGAACCACAAGCCGCTAACCACGAACCTATAATTCTGGAGGAATATTCATGGCTGAAAGAAAGCCCATCAAGGGCATTACTACAGAAAAAACGGAAAAGTTGATCGCCGAAACTCTGGCTGCGATGCCGGAGAAGGCGGCTAAGAAAAGGGCACCACACCTTGGTGCCAATGAACCGACCTCGTCAACCTGCGCGGTCAAATCCAACAAGAAAGTTGTTCCCGGCGTCATGAGTCAGCGCGGTTGTGCTTACGCTGGAGCGAAAGGGGTCGTCTGGGGCCCAATCCGCGACATGATCCATGTTTCCCACGGTCCGGTTGGTTGCGGTGTCTACAGCTGGGGAACCCGACGGAACCTGATGCAAGGGATTCCCGGCGTCACCTCCTTTCCGATGGACTTCACAAGTGATTTTCAGGAGCGAGACATTGTCTACGGCGGTGATTTGAAGCTGGAAAAACTTTTGAAAGAGGCGGATGAACTGTTTCCTCTCAACAAGGGAATGTCCATCCTCTCCGAGTGTCCGGTCGGCCTGATCGGTGACGATATCAACGCCGTCGCCAAAAAGATGGAGAACGAACTCGACAAACTGGTTGTGCCCTGTAACTGCGAAGGATTCCGTGGAGTCTCACAGTCGCTGGGTCATCATATCTCCAACGACTCGATCCGCGATCACATCATCGGCAAGTTCAAGTTCAAAGAAGAGGCAGGCCCTTATGATGTCGCTCTGATTGGTGATTACAACATTGGCGGAGACGTTTGGGCTGCCAAGCCGATTCTCGAAGAGATTGGCCTCAATGTTAAATCTGTCTGGACCGGCGACGGTGAAGTCGAAAAAATCGGCGCAACGCACTCGGTAAAACTCAACCTGATCCACTGCTACCGCTCGATGAACTATATGTGCAAGGTCATGGAAGAGAAATGGAATATCCCGTGGCTCGAGTACAACTTCTTCGGCCCGACCAAGATCGAAGAGAGCTTGCGTGCTATCGGTGAGTTGTTTGACGACAAGATCAGGAAGAATGTTGAGAAGGTGATCAAGAAGTACAAGCCGGTCATGAAAGAAGTCACCGACGAGTACAAACCACGCCTGGAAGGCAAAACCGCCATGTTATTTGTCGGTGGCTTGCGCCCTCGTCATACCATCGGGGCCTACGAAGATCTCGGTATCCAGATCACCGGCGCCGGTTACGAATTTGCCCATCAGGATGACTACGACCGCACTGCACCGGAGATGGCCAAGGGCACCCTGATCTACGATGATGTCTCCGAGTTCGAACTGGAGAAGTTCGTCGAAGAACTCAAACCTGACCTGGTCGGTAGCGGCATCAAGGAAAAGTATGTCTTCCAGAAAGCCGGTATCCCTTTTCGCCAGATGCACAGTTGGGATTACTCGGGGCCGTATCACGGATACGAAGGCTTCAAGATCTTCGCCCGCGATATTGACATGGCGATCAATAGCCCGACTTGGGATTTGGTCAAGTCGCCATTTTAAATCAGCGTTAACCACGAAGATCACGAAAAACACGAAGAAAAAGCAAATCATTGTATGGTTTAAAATCTTAAATCATTTGCTTTAAAGACTTTCTTCGAGCGCTTCGTGTCCTTAGTGGTGAATAAAAGGAGTCAGATAATGAGCGCAGCAGAAGCAGCAGTAAAATTTGTTACCGAGACCCCGGTCGAAGAGATCGAACGGGTCAAGGAATGGATCAATACAGAGGAATATAAAGAGAAGAACTTTGAGCGGACTGCCCTGGTCGTCAACCCGGCCCACGCCTGCCAACCACTCGGCGCGCAGATGGTCGCTACCGGGTTCGAAGGGGCCCTGCCATTTATTCACGGTTCCCAGGGTTGTGCCTCTTATTTCCGCAGTACCTTCAGCCGCCATTACCGTGAACCGGCGGCAGCGACCTGTGACGCCATGACCGAGGACGGTGCCGTGTTCGGCGGCCAGAACAACCTCTTTGAAGGCCTGCAGAATGCCTACGCCCTGTACAAGCCGAAGATGATTCCTATCTTTACGACGTGTATGCCGGAGGTTATCGGCGATGATCTGACAGCTTTTTCCAAGAACGCCAAACTGCAGGGGTATATCCCGGAAGATCTGCCAACCCCTTACGCGAACACACCGAGCTTTAACGGCTCACACATTCATGGCTATGATGCCATGCTTAGAAGCATTCTGCAGACCGTTACTGAGGGGCAGAAGGTTGAGGGTAAGTGCACAGGCAAACTGAATATTATTCCCGGCTTCGATGGTAACGTGGGGAACCTGCGCGAATACAAACGCATCCTCGAACTGATGGGCATCCCTTACACCATGCTGGCCGACGTTTCTGACGTTTTTGACTCGGGTTGCGACGGTGAGTACAAGCTCTACCCCGGTGGTACCAAGATGGAAGATGCAGCGGAGTCGATCAACGGCAAGGCGACCATCTCCATGCAGAAATACTCATCTGTCACGACGATGAAATGGATTGAATCAGAATATGACGGTGAGAAGGCGATTCTGCCGATGCCGTTCGGGGTCAAAAAGACCGATGAAATGTTACTGAAGCTTTCCGAGCTTTTCGACAAGCCTATCCCTGAAGAACTCAAGGCCGAACGCGCTCGCGCGGTTGATGCCATGACCGACGCCCAGCAATACCTGCATGGCCTTAAGTTTGCCATCGCCGGAGACCCTGATTACCTGCTCGGGATCGTTTCCTTTCTGCTCGAGATGGGTGCCCGTCCCTGGCATATCCTCTGCTCTCGCTCAACCAAAAAGTTCCAGAAAGAGATGCAGGCCCTGCTTGACACCTCGGTCTTTGGCGAAGGTTGCTCGATCTACATCAACAAAGACCTCTGGCACATGCGTAGCCTGTTGGTGACTGACCCGGTCGCAGGAATCATTGGTGATACCCATGCCAAGTGGGCCGCACGCGACGCCAAGATCCCCCTGTTTCGTATTGGCTTCCCGATCATTGACCGGGTCAACCTGCACCGTACACCGGTGGTTGGTTACAACGGAGCGATCAGTATGCTGACGATGCTCGCTAACAAGTTCCTCGATATTAAAGATGAGACGTGTGAGGACCAATGGTTTGAAATGATGAGGTAGGAGAAGCTTTAACCACGAAGGACACAGAGAGCGCGAAGAAAACCTCAAAGAAAGGCTAACGCTTAAGGTTAAAAGCAAAATCGATAGTCTTAACTTCGTGAGTTTCGTGTTCTTCGTGGTTACCTAAATATTATGATACGAACCAGACGTTTTGAAATTGTCAGCAGTACACAGCAGAGAGGGTTAAGAATGAAAGTCGCATTTGCCAGCACAGACAAAGTCCATGTCGATGAGCATTTCGGTAAGGCCGAAGAGTTTTACATTTGGGAAATAGGTCCGGAAGAAGCCGCCTTCAGGGGCGTCGCGCAATTAAAAGCGGAGGAAGGCTTTATCGACGACAAGATTGAGGCCCGCACGTCAGTGCTTGCAGATTGTGCCCTGGTATATGTCGGTGAGATTGGCGGTCCTGCTGCAGCGCGATTGGTGCAGAAGAAGATTCATCCGATCAAGAGTAAAGAACGTGAACCGATCACAGTGGTTGTCGAAAAGCTGCAGGAAGTACTCAAGGGCAATCCGCCACCGTGGTTAAGAAAAGCGATGATGAAAGGCGAAAGACCAAACTAAACAGGGGCTAGAGACTTGGGACTTGGGCTTGGTGATAAGACGGCTAACCCCAAGAATCAAGCAGCCAGTGACCGAATATATCAAGGAGAAAAACAATGGCTTTATTAACTGGGAAAACATTTGGCGGGGAGGACTGGACGCCGACCTTTGTCATGAACATCGATTCCGAGAAGTGCATCGGTTGCGGGCGTTGTTTCAAATCTTGTGCACGCAAGGTGTTTATGCCTGAAGACCTTGTCGACGAGGAGACAGATTCAACGCGTATGATTATGACCGTTGCCAACCAGAGCAATTGCATCGGTTGCGCCGGTTGCGGTGTTGCTTGCCCGAAGAAGTGTTTCACGTTCAAGACGATGGAAATCTAAAGGCGGGGGCCGGGGAATGGGTTCTAGGGTCTGGTTTTGCCAGTCCCCAGCGTCCAGCAACCAGCCTCCGCATAATTTACGGAGTAAATTATGCTCATCGCAGTCACATCCAAAACCGGCACCGAGATCGACCAGCACTTCGGTCATGCCGAAAAATTTCGCATCTACAAGTATCGTAAGGGCGACCCGGTCCAGGTTTCGGAAGTCGAGGTTGAAAAGTACTGCTCTTTCGACCCGGATCATCCGTTTCGACATCGCCAGTTTGATGGCATTGCCGAGGCCTTGAAGGACTGTAAGGCGGTGGTGACAGCAATGATTGGTGAACTTCCGAAACAGGAACTGGAGAAGCTTGGTTTCAAGGTGGTCAGCATGTCAGGACCTATTGAACCGGCCTTGAAAGTAGCGCACGATGTCGTCTGTGACGGCAAATGTGCAGCCAATACAGAGAGGTGTGAGCATAAGTAGTGGGGGATATGGGACGCTCCCCGGGAAGAGTAGTTTTTCCAGAGATGCAATTGCCCAGGGCATGGGCAGGGTTTACCGAAAGGTGACCCTGCCGACTTTTTAAGGATTGAAACTGCAGCGCGTTACAGTGTCGTATCGCATCATGAAGTAGGCAAAGACGCCCCGTATAGCTATCGCTTGCGGGGTTTTTATATGAAAGGAACAGACCCATGGCTACAGGATGCCCCATGATGAAAATGAAGCGCCAGTCCGACCATCCTTGTTTCGGTGGCGATCACTCCAAAGCTGGACGGATTCATTTGCCGGTTGCTCCCGGCTGCAATATCAAGTGCGGTTTCTGCGAGCGCAAGTTTGATTGCGCCAACGAGAGCCGCCCCGGTGTGACCAGTCAAGTTTTGACCCCGGAACAAGCAGTCGATCGGGTGCGCCTGGTGAAACGGCACATGGAAATGAAAGGTGGAGCTCAGCTCAAAGTTGTTGGTATCGCCGGACCTGGCGATCCCCTGGCCAATCCAAAGACTTTTGAAACCTTTGACCTTGTCAAGGAAGCTTTTCCAGAGATGACCCTTTGTCTTTCGACCAATGGCCTTCTGCTGACGGAATACCTCGATAAATTACAACGGGTCGGCGTCCACAGCATCACTGTAACTGTCAATGCCCTGACTCCGGAAACGGGCGCTAAAGTGTACGAGTGGGTCAATTTTCATGGTACTCGGCTCTCTGGCGAAGATGGCGCTGCAGTACTTCTCAAGCGGCAGTTGGATGGGGTTCGTTATGCAGCTGCTGCAGGCATGATGGTGAAGGTCAATCATGTCTACATTCCCGGCATCAACGATCATGAAACGCTCGATCTTGCGGTCAAGATGCGCGAGTTGGGAGCAGAGATGATGAACATTATCCCGGTAATCCCGATCGGGTTATTTAAGAATGTTGCTCCTCCTTCTGAGGCGACCATGGAGATGGTCCGAAATCAGGCAGAGTTGATCCTTTCGCAGGCACGCCACTGCAAGCAGTGTCGCGCTGATGCAGCTGGTGTCGTTGGTCAGGACATTGATCTTCAGGCTCTGAGCGCTTGAAGATCAGCGTAAAGCGATAAATCGACAAAGGAGATTTACAATGACTCCAGAAATGATTCCCTTCCTTGCCGTCTGTATCTTCGTCGTCGCCGTAATGTACGCCAGCGTAGGGCACGGCGGGGCCTCAGGATACCTCGCCGTGATGGCTCTCTTCAGCTTGCATCCCGAGGCACTCAAGCCGACGGCGTTAATGTTGAATATTGTTGTTGCCGGGGTGGGGACATACCTTTACTGCACTGCTGGACAGTTCTCCTGGCGTGTGTTCTGGCCTTTTATGATCACATCGATTCCAGCTAGCTTCCTCGGCGGCGCCTTCAACTTACCACCGGAACTTTATCGGCCAGTACTCGGCATGATGCTGTTCTACGCGGCGTGGCGGCTCTTTGTGCGTCGCAAACATGATGAGTACGAAGCCAAGAAACCGACTTTTCTTCTTGCCATGGTTGTGGGTGGTGTGCTTGGTTTTGCGTCTGGAATAATTGGTGTTGGAGGAGGAATCTTTTTGAGCCCTCTTATGATCTTGTTTCGCTGGGCCAGGGTGCGTGAGGTCTCCGGGATCGCGGCGCTTTTTATTCTGGTGAATTCAATCTCTGGTCTGTTCGGTCATCTGAGCAGCTTGCAGCATGTGCCTGATTATGCCCCCATGCTAGCTGGAGTGGCTCTGGTCGGTGGCACCATCGGCGCGCTTTGCGGTAGCCGTCACCTGCCAGTAGCAACGATCCTCAAGGCGATGTCTTTCATGATGGTTTTAGCCGGCGGAAAGATGTTCCTGTTTTGAATTATCTACCGATCGGCCGGTTACTCACGCCCTTCAAAACCATTGACGAAATGCCGGTACAGCCATGCGGAGCTCGCGGTGTCAGTGGCCGGATCGAATTGCGTGCCGATCTGGCCGCCGGGCTTGACGACCTCCATGGATTTTCCCACCTGATCGTTCTCTACCATTTTCACAATCAGAGAGATGTTCGCCTGACGGTCACGCCTTTTCTTGATGATCGAGAGCATGGTCTGTTTGCGACCCGCGCACCGTGTCGTCCGAATCCGATCGGCCTGTCTGTGCTGCGGCTGCAAAAGGTGGACGGCACCACGCTTGAGGTCATGGACGTCGACATGCTCGATGGAACCCCGCTGCTCGACATCAAACCCTACGTGCCAGCCTTCGACCAGCCCCAGGGCGACATCCGAACCGGCTGGCTGAAGACGTCCGAATCAGGTTTGCTAACGGCCCGTTCCGATGAGCGTTTTAAACAGTCCTGAGTCGGACTTGGAAGGAAAGATTATGGCTAAAGTGATTTTTTGGGAGAAGCCTGGATGTAAAGGTAATACTCTTCAGAAAGAAATCCTGATCGCTTCGGGTCATGAGCTCGATGTTCGTAATTTATTGACTGAAGCCTGGACGGAAGAACTGTTGGCTGGCTTTTTTGGCACAAGGCCGGTCGAGGAGTGGTTTAATCCGTCCAACCCTCAAGTAAAAACCGGACAGATCAGGCCTGCCGAGAATGGAGCAACTGAGGCTCTGTCGATGATGACCTATGAACCCCTGCTGATCGTACGCCCTTTGATGCAGGTTGATGATGAGCGCTTGGCCGGCTTTGATGTGCAGGAAGTGCATAACTGGATCGGCTTGACCCTTGAGTCTTTCGGTGAGCGTGACCCGAAGAATTGTCCTTGTGTTGTCGCATCGTAAAGATCTGCCGCCCTGGGTCCAGAATTCTCATCAAAATCAGGAGAGGAATCGAAGCTTTTGATATGTAACTGCTCAAATCTGGTCTGACACACAATGTAAAATTTGATCATGTTTATATTGGGCCCCGGTATTTTCTTTGTTTGTCAGGATTTATAAGCATACCTAGGCTAATGTGCCCATCAGTCATATCCCTCAGCGTCTCTCCCTCCGACCAAACCACCAGACATAAAGAGTTAGCGGCAACATCAGCACTAGGGAACAGATATACGGCAGGGTGTGATCGATCTGGTACAGGCTGGTACCGAAAATCGGCCCCAGCACAAATCCTGCCGCCGGGCAGGATGAAACCAACCCGCTGACTGCTCCTTGTTCATTGGGGCCGACCGATAAAGAAGCCCCGGCGGTAAATCCCGGCGAGACCATGCCCAGTCCTAACCCCAACACCCCCAGGAAGACCACCAGTGTGGCGATGCTATCGGCAAACAGGAGCAAGCCGTAGCTGGTCATCAATATTGGCAGGCCGAAAGTCATCAGCCGAATCGGGGTCAATTTCAATCGACCCGCCAGAAAAGCCTGGGCAAAGAATGACATACAAGCGGCAACCATCATCCCAGACCCGAGAGCTTGGGCGGTGTCCTTGCCATCAAGGACGAAACGATCCTGTATGTAGAAGCCGATAGTCTGGCTTGTCATTGAAAAGGCAAGGAATGTCAGGAACCCGACCAGGATGTATGGGAAGTAGCGCTTGTCTAACAGTTTCAGCTTCTGCCTGGTCTCTGAACGAGGTACTGAGAGGGGTGGCTCCCGTAATATGATAACCAGCAGGACCGTGCTGACCAAGGCAATGGCGACGCCTATGTAGAGGGGCGTCAGCAAACCGATAGTGGCGAGAATGCCGCAGGTGGCCGGACCGAGGATTGCGCCAAGAGTCCTGGCTGCACCCAGGCGTCCCATCCCTGCGACGCGTTGCTCTGCGCTGGTGGTGTCGGCGATGTAAGCCGAGGCGGCGCTGGGAGCTGCCGACATCAGCGAAGCCATCAAGACCCGTGCTGAGATGACCAGAAGGTAGAGCGTCATCCCGGAAAGCAAACCTTTAAGGCCAAAGGTGAAGACAGCAGCGAAGAGAGCGGCGCCCAAAGTGTAGCCGACCATCCCCAACAGCAGTACCGGCTTGCGACCCCAAAGGTCGCTCTTGCGCCCCCATAACGGGCTGGTCAAGGTGAAAGCAAGGGACGAGCAGGAGATGATCAGGCCGACCTGGATCTCCGCAAAACCGACTTCGCGACCGAGAGGCGCCAACAGGGTAAAGGTCATCGACTGGCCGATCCCGGTGGCGAGTACACTGAACATGACCAACGGGGTGGCAAAGCTGGATATGGTTTTATTGGGAAGGCCTGAGGACGACATAGTTTTACATTATCACCAGAGAGGCTTCATTAGGCCAACAAAGAATAGTTGCTCAGACTTGATCTGACACTGAATGTCAGGTTTGGTCGAAACCAGAAAGGCATCGAGCTGTTTTTATAAATCACGACTGACAGGAAGCTTTCAGCTTTACTGGCTTGCAGGTTGAGTAAGAATTTAACCTTCTGCCAATCTGAGCAATGCCAAATGATGCGAGAGGATAAATAATAGTCTTTAATTGCTTGAACAGTTCGAGATCGACTCTCATCGGAACTTTTCGGTGAAATCCCGGCGCTGGGGTTCGCTCCCCAACATCACCAGCTCACAATCGGGTTCAAGGACCATTGAGGCTGTCGCCGGGATGACTTCGCCATCGGGTAGACGCAGCGCTAACACATTGAGACCAGTCCGCGCACGGATATGGCTAGACACCAGGACCTCTCCAGCCAGACTCGCAGGCACGGGCACATAAAAGAGGTCGAATCCCTCACCCAGGATCACTGACTCTCGATGCTGTAACAGTGACATAATCGTCTCGGCCCCAAGGGATGCGTAACTCAGCACGAAGTCGGCGCCAGCCCGGTGGATCGCTTCAATGTTACGCTCGTGAGTGATGCGGCTGATCACCCGAAGCTCCGGATTCAGCCGACGGCAGTACACCGCCAGATAAATGTTCATGGCATCATCATTCGTGGTGAGCAGCACGCTGGGGGCGTCGGCCAACCCCGCACCCATGAGCAGTTCCAGATCAGCCGCGTCGCCAATGAACAACTGGTCGGCGACACCCTCCAGAGAGCTCCTTAGAGCCTCCTCGCGTTCGATCATGTGAACGGTCACACCACGACTCCGGAGAGTTCGGGTGGTGACGCAGCCCACCTCGCCACCACCGATCACGAGCACCGGGTTGAAATTGGTGTTGTAAATCACCAGATAAGTGTCGAGCGTGGTGATCTGTTCGTTGGTCCCCATCACCACCGGAAAGCTTCCGTCAGCAAGGATTGTATCTGGCGTAACCGGGATCAGGCGTCCCCGCTCCCACACCGCCACTACGTTCAGGCCGAAGGTCTCTCTAATCTGTATCTCCCGCAGAGGACGACCGGCCAGCGGGGTGTTGTGCACCGGGAACTCCGCAATCAGGAGATCTCCCAGCCGCCCGACCACGTGGCAGTGGAGATGCCCGGCACTGACACGGTTGGCGAGATGCTCCCCTAGGCGGAGTTTGAGGGGCAGAACGTGATTACTGCCACTCAGCTCCAGCAAGTCGATGGACTTCTCGTGCTCCGCCACCGCAGCAATGGGCACTTGCGGAGAGAGGTCCCGGATCGTCAGGGTTACGTTGGTGTTGGTCGTGTCGGCGCAGTTGGCAACAACCATCCGGGCTTTCGTCACCTCCAAGGCCTCGTAGGTTGCCCGGTTCTCTACTCCCCCGGTCACCACTGGCACGCCGTCA
>JAOUDB010000320.1 GCA_029859485.1 Desulfuromonadales bacterium
CAGCTCGGCTGGTGGCAATGACTGCCATGCCCGAGATGGTTGCCCTTTTTAACGGCTTTGGAGGCATCGCCAGCCTGTTGGTTGGCTGCATCGCTCTTACTCAACCCCTATTAGATCGCTTCATCCTACTGACTATCTTCATGTCGATTATGATTGGCGGGGTAACCTTCTCAGGAAGCCTGGTCGCTTGGGGCAAGCTTAGCGAAAAGATGACCGGCCGACCGTTGGTGTTCAACGGCCAACGCTTTGTCAACGGCGGATTACTGCTGGCCAATATTGTCTGCGGCGTCATGTTTGTACAACACCCGGATCAAGCTCTTTGGCTCGTCCTGGCAGTTCTTCTCTCCACATCACTGGGTGTAATGACCCTGTTACCGATCGGCGGCGCTGATATGCCTGTCGTCATCTCTCTGCTGAATAGTTATTCGGGCTTAGCCGCCTGTGCCGCAGGCTTCGCCATTAGCAACAACATCCTGATCGTGGCAGGTTCTCTGGTCGGTGCAAGCGGCATCATCCTGACTAACATCATGTGCAAGGCGATGAACCGGTCTCTTGCGAATGTTCTTTTTTCAGGATTTGGAGCCGCTTCAGGAGCCAGCAAAAAAATTGAAGGTGATGTTAAGGCCATCACCACCGAGGACGCTTTCTATATTCTGGAGGCGGCCCAGAGCGTGGTCGTCATACCGGGGTACGGCATGGCGGTCGCGCAGGCGCAACATGGGATTAAGGAACTTCAGGGTCTTCTGGAGAAAAACGGCTGTGAAGTTGTGTATGCCATTCACCCGGTTGCCGGTCGGATGCCCGGCCACATGAATGTCCTGCTGGCTGAGGCGGACGTTTCCTATGACCTGTTGTTGGAAATGGATGATATCAATCCACGCATGGAAACCTTTGACGTGGCGATCGTTATCGGTGCTAACGATGTTGTTAACACGGCTGCGAGGGATAGTGAGAGCAGCCCGATCTACGGGATGCCAATCATCAACGCTGATTATGCCCGCACGGTCTTCGTCCTGAAAAGATCAATGGCCTCTGGTTTTGCAGGCCTCGACAACCCACTTTTCTACAAGGACAACACCCGGATGATTTTTGGCGATGCCAAAGAAACCATCAACAGGCTGATCCGGGAGCTCTCAAGTTGATCCGTTTGCTCCGACCCTTGAGTGATCAAGTGACCTGTCTGGCCCCGACCACAACTAACTGTTTCGTGGTGATTTGTTGCGTTCCCCTGATTTGCTGGTAATATTTTTCATGTTGTGAACATTTGTGCGTTCCAACGCTCTCAGTTTGACATGGTGTCAGCATTAAAAAGAACAAGCAGCGCATACAGGCAATGTATTGTTTCTATTTCGGGCGAACGGAACTTGCACAACAGAAGAATTCCCATAGGGAAACATGGAGGATCAGATGCCAGAAGGTACCGTGAAGTGGTTCAACGACGCGAAGGGTTTTGGGTTTATCGAGCAGGACAATGGACCGGATGTGTTCGTTCACTTCTCTGAGATTCAAGGTGATGGTTTCAAATCTCTCGCCGAGGGAGACCGGGTAAGTTTCGATGTTACTGAAGGCCAGAAAGGCCCCCAGTCGTCTAATGTGCGCAAAATCTAAACAAAGTCAGTGTCTGACAGCACGAAAGCCCTGTGGATTATCGCAGGGCTTTCGCGTGTAGACAGTCGCTTATTTATAAAGAGGGAAGCCCGCCCAAAACCAGTTATTTTTCATGAAAAAATTAACCGATATTATAATTTTTTAGTTGCATTGACAGACGGCTTTCAACCGATAAAGTGTATATCAAACAGTGACGAAATAAGTCAGATGGAGCGCGTAAAAAACCTGCAGGTTGTTCTTGGCGAAACTGGAAAGTAGACCCTGACAACTGACACAGGACCTGAATTGAGCAGCAGAACTACTTTAAAAAGTAGCAGATGCAGCAACTGTTGAACAGAGCAGTAATTCAGGGTGATCCTCGGCAGTTTCGTCACTGTTGTTTTATGCTATATGAGATAAGATTTGAGAGAGCGTCTTACCACGGCAGGGCACTTAGACATTGAGTGCCCTGTTTTGTGCTTTTAATTCGCCATTACAGCTTGATCTAATTGATGCGTATAGAAAGGCTCATCTTTCTATCCAGCCGGAAGAGTGATGTTAGAGGTCGGTTTCTTTCTATGAGTTCATTAATCCGTGATCGCCATGCCGGCCAGCTTGATAACCTCTTCCAGAGGAAGGCGCGTATGTGTTTTTGCAAGGAAGCCACTGCCATGAACAAATAGGATCTCCTGATTGTTTTCTATCTCACGGAAATCAACGATTGTGTTATCGCCTAAACGCAGCAACTCCCAGCCTTCACCGCGATTGGATGGGGTAATGCTGATCACGATATTCTCATCATCCAGGAAACGCAGATAGAGTTCCATTGCCAGTTTAGGGAAATTGTCGATATCACTGGCAACAGCCTTCAGATGCTTGACCTGAACCACCTTCGCCTCAGATTTGAGCCGCTCAAGGCGTTCCCTCTTACGTCCGATCAAGGCGATCATGTTTTCACCGAGCGACTTCATGAGGTCGTAGAGTGGATTCTGGGAATTTAAAGACTCGAGACTGGCAAAGGTCGAAATGATGTAGCCGTCTATCGGTGACGAGGAGGCAAAGAGTACGCTCGAATCGACACCAAGGTGCTCGGCCGTACGGTAAGGACCACTAACGTCCATCATGCTCATATGCGGATACCATGCGAACATCAGCATCGCGGCGTCATGATGGCCAAGATGCTTCATAACCAGATGAAAAGCACAGGGCAGTGAACGATCCTGGTGGTGATCGAAATTGTGGAGCTCAGGGGTAAGCTCCAGACCAACATCTACGACGTAAGTGTCGAGATCGTTCAGGTCTTCTTCGGTAGGCTCGCGACGGAAAACTTCCGCTTGCTTCAAGGTTGCAAGCAAGACACTCACAGAGAGGAAATCGTCTTTGTGGGCGCTGCCTGGGTGGGAAACAATTTTATACATTTGTCTAGCCTCTTCAAGGACCTTTTAATTTATCAATTCTATCAGGTTCTGTGCTCTGTGTAATAAGTCGATGGAGGATGATTGTTGCTCGTTCGTTGAATAGGAAATGTTTTCTACGCCTTAAATTTTTACCTAACAGGCAACAAAAAACGGACTTAGGTTCCAACCAAAGACTGTAAAGATTTAACGCAAAGGCGCGAAGGGGTAAAGAAAGCCCGCAAAGAAAACCACTTCAAAAGTGAGAATAGTCATCCTTTGCGTCCTACATGGCTTTTCTTAGCGTCTTTGCGTTGGCCTTTTGATTTCACCTGGAAGCATTTACCGGGTCCTGAACTGATAGCTGTCGTGCTCTTCCTGAGCGATATCTGCTCGAACCTGCTCAACGCTCCGTTCATAGATAAGTTCACGGCCCAGCACGCTCCCTGCATAGGCCAGGCTGTTGCGCGTAGGGGTGAGCTTGCACTTGGCATTGTGGACACCTTCACCCAGAATAATCCAGATGGCCTCTGTTTTTTTGCTGGAGACGCCAACCTCCAGGATCTGGCCGCTTTCCGCCTTCACTTTGATCTTTTGGTCGTCCATTAAGACACCCCTTCTTGAATTGGCGACAGTTCCCTCATTTAACAAAGAGCTAGCCTAATGAGGGACCTGTCACCGAATTATGGAAAGTTCCAGCCGTGAGCGATTAGATCGATCCGATTTGTGCCATCAAAACAAACCCCTTCGATTTCCAGCAAATCTCGTTGCAGCTGATGACGGCCACCATCTGCGCGAGGGCTGATCATGCCCCTGCTGTTGACGATGCGTTGCCAGGGGACATCATTTCTGGCCGGCAATGCCGACAAAGCAAAACCGACCGTGCGTGCCGTGCAGCCGACTTTCTGGGCAAGACAACCATAGCTGCACACATAACCGGGCGGGATCTGTTTCACCAGCGTGTAGATGCATTGGAAGAGCAAACCTGTTTTTTTCTCAGCCATCAAAGCCTCTTGTGCTTAAACGGCTTAAAGATCTCATAGCCAACTTTAAATCATGCAGAACTCTCACATTGAACATTTTAATCAATCGCCGTGTATTCCACTTTGACAATTTCC
>JAOUDB010000321.1 GCA_029859485.1 Desulfuromonadales bacterium
TGCCGAATCAACGGCGTCCTGCTCGATGTCAACGCATACCACATGCCTTGCGCCGAGTTTCAGTGCGGCTATCGCCAGAATCCCAGTGCCGCTTCCCAGATCTAGAACCTGCGCGCCTTTCACTTCCGGTCTCTGCTCAAGAATTTTCAGGCAACTCTCGGTGGTCTCGTGTTCACCTGAACCGAAGGCTCCCCGTTGCATGACAAGATCAATACAGCTGCCTGTGCCGGCAGGGTCGTTCGGTGGTGTGATGCGAAACTGAGATCCAATCGTGAAGGGTTTGTACATGCTGACTCCGGATTCTACCGGTGCGGACGCTTTGATTTAAATCCGCGCGGCTCGCCATGATCGGCTGGCTGCTAAATTCCCTGGGTGCGTAAAATCAACAAAGCAACTGTGTAGGTGAGTGCCGAGAGAAGCGTGGAGAGCATAACGATTGTTCCCGCCAGTTCTGCATCTCCCTTAAGCTGGTCAGCCATTATATAGTTTGCTGTTGCCGCAGGTGTCCCGGCGATCAGAACTCCGATGCCAAGATCCATTCCTTCGACGCCCATGCTTATCAAAAGGGCTGCAGCGAGGATCGGCAGCCAGATGGTCTTTATAACGCTCGCCAGAGCCGCCTTGACGAGGTCTCCGCGAAGGCGTTCAACAGAGAATCCTCCGCCGATAGCCAGTAGGGCCAGAGGCAAGGTCATGCCGGTTGCTATCTTCAGACTGCGTTCAAAAACCAGAGGTGTTGGCAAATCCAGAAAACTCCAGATGATGCCAAGGAACGAAGCAATAATCAGAGGGTTGAGGATGATTTGACGAAGCCAGAAACTTACCCCACGTTGTTCGCCATCACCACGATGAGGCCAGAGCAGGGCGAAGATTGCGTAGAGGTTTAGAAAAGGCACCAGGAAACCCATAAGGATGCCAGCCTTGGTCAGGCCTGTTTCGCCATAAGCGTTGAGGGTGATCGCCAGACCCATGTAGGCTAGGTTTCCCCTGAAGGCTCCTTGAGCAAAAACGCCTCGAGCGTTGTTCGGGTAATCGCGAAAAACTGAGTAAGTGTAAGAGGCGATAAAGGTGACGGTAATCGCGATGATCGAGCCGACAATAAGGCGGCCATTGAAGTTTGCAAAGAAGTCTGCCGAACCAATTTTGTAGAAGAGCAGCAAAGGTAAACAGACATAGTAAACCAGCCTGTTCGTCTGCTTTAAGAAGGTGCTGTCAATCAATCCAATGCGGCGCAACAGCCAACCGAGAGCGATGACAGAGAAAACCGGCAGAACAATATTAATAATGTCAGCAAAAAGGTGCATTTAGAAACTTTCTATTCAATTACTACAGAATACAAAATTCAAACGGTTGAATATACATAAAAAACAATCTGATTCTCTATTTAGTCTATGTGAGGGGCCGATTCTTTTTTGCAAAGTCGATACACAGACCCCGTTGGAAGAAGTTTTTCGGAAGTTGGTTGTGAACGAATAATCTCTCAGGACTTCCCTTTTTGGTCTGTTGTGTAATATTCTACAAACATCGAAGCATTCTCTTGGTTATTCGTGCCATCAACATAAAGGGCTTGCATGCCGAGTATTCTAAAAGCAAATCGTTTACGCCTTTCAATCATTGCTGGCTTGTTGTTAGCGGTGACTGCCATGCATTACCTGACAACAACACAGTTGGTTAATGCCCATGACGTCTATCGGCGCCTGTACTATGTGCCGATTGTCCTTGGGGGGGTCTGGTTTGCTTTGCGTGGAGGGATTGTGACTTCGATCCTTGCCTCTTTGCTTTATATGCCGCATGTCCTTTTCCATTGGCAACATCATCCGAGTATCGCTCTCGAACAATACCTGGAAATCGTCTTGTACAACGTGATCGGTTGCCTTACCGGCTTTCTGGCGGAACGGGAACGACAACAGAAATTGCGTTATCAGAAGACGGCCGAGACGCTGGAAGAGAGTTATCGCAAGTTGCGTGAGCAGGCAGATCAGATCATAGAAATTGAAGGGCAGTTAAGGCGCGCGGATCGACTCTCCGCTCTCGGCGAGCTTTCTGCGGGTATGGCCCATGAGATACGCAACCCGCTGGGATCTATCAAGGGGACGGCAGAAATTTTACGCGACGGCGTGGCGCCTGATGACCCCAAGTTGGAGTTTGCCGATATCTTGATCAAGGAAGTCGATCGTCTCAATAAGGTTCTGGAAGACTTTTTGCGTTTTGCTCGACCGGAACCTGTTGAGCTTGGTCGTTTCTCACCAAATAAGGTTATCGAAGAAGTTCTTGAATTGACTCGGCAGCAGGCTCTCAGCAACCGTGTCGAAGTCGAGGTTGCCCTCGCTGAAGATATGGAAATCCCCGGGCGGGGAGAACAGATCCAGCAGGCTCTGCTCAACCTTGTCTTGAATGCCTTACAGGTGATGCCCGATGGCGGACAACTTAAGGTGTCATCGACGGTTCGTGGCAATGAAGTCGGGATTCATGTCAGCGATAACGGTCCGGGGATTGCCATGGAAGACCGTGATAGAATCTTCAATCCCTTTGTTACGACACGTGACAGTGGCACCGGCCTCGGCCTGGCCATAACCCAGAGAATCATCCAGGGCCATGACGGTCATATTCATCTTGAGAGTACGCCTGGCCAGGGCTCAAGTTTTACCCTCTGCCTGCCTATTTCGATGAGAGACATGGAGACTGAGAAATCATGAGTGTACAACAGCCTCATACGCCCTCCCGTAAGGTTTTGTTGATTGATGATGATGCCTCGCTCCGGCGCGTAACAGAGTATTCTCTCCATTCTGCGGGATTCCAGGTCTTAAGCGCGGTCGATGGAAAACAAGGGTTGGCGTCTTTCCAGGCTGACCATCCCCAGGTGGTTATCACCGATATACAGATGCCTGGCGTGTCAGGGTACGAAGTCCTGCAACAGATCAAAGCTGCGCGACCGGAAACCGTCGTCATTGTCATTACTGCTTACAGCTCTGTAGAAAAAGCTGTTGAAGCTATGAAGCAGGGTGCCTATGACTATCTGGCCAAACCCTTCAGTCGTGATGAACTGGTCATGGTCGTGGAAAAAGCCTTTAACCTGCTTGGCTTGCAGGAAGAGAACCAGAGGCTGAGGGACCAACTTGAACACCATGTCGATTTTAGCCACATGGTTGGCAGCTCAGACGCTATGCAGAAGGTCTTTGATCTCGTCAGAAGGGTCGCGCCAACGGAGGCTGGCGTGTTAATCACTGGTGAGAGCGGCACGGGAAAGGAATTGATTGCCAAGGCCATTCACCAGGGAGGGGGGCGCAGTAAAGAGCCTTTCGTTGCGATCAACTGCGCGGCTATTCCTGCCAACCTTCTGGAGAGTGAACTCTTCGGCCATGTGCGTGGCGCCTTTACCGATGCGGTACGCGATCGTGTCGGGAAATTCGAGCAGGCTGATGGCGGCACACTTTTTCTCGACGAAGTCGGTGAGATGCCCCTGGAGCTGCAGCCGAAATTGTTACGAGTTCTACAGGAGATGGAAGTCGAACCGATTGGCGGAAAAGTCCGTTCTGTTGATGTACGCATCATTGCCGCCACCAACCAGGATGTGGACCTCGCAATAGAGGAAGGACGCTTCCGTGAAGACCTTTACTACCGATTGGCTATCATCCCGATTGAACTGCCGCCCTTGCGTGAGCGTCCGGACGATATCCCGCTTTTGATTGAATATTTCCTGAAACGCTTCAACGCTGGGGCTCCACTTTCTGTCAGCCCTGCAGCTTTTGAATATCTAAAAGCCTATAGCTGGCCAGGAAATGTCAGGGAGTTGCAAAATGCTATTGAACGGCTGGTGGTGTTAAGCCACGGTGATATGGTTGAATTGGAGCACCTCCCCGCCAAGTTTCGCGCGGCACCCACTGCGAAGAGGAGTCGTGTCGTTGAGCTCCCCCTAGAAGGCTATTCTCTTGAAGCGCTGGAGCGGGAGGTGGTGGTCCAGGCTTTGGAACGAAATGACTGGAATCAGACCCGGGCTGCGGATTTTCTGCAGATTCCGAGACATACCTTGATTTACCGGATGGAAAAATATGATATCAAGAAAAGCTGAGGCGCGCGGCGCGTGGCGCGTGGCGCG
>JAOUDB010000322.1 GCA_029859485.1 Desulfuromonadales bacterium
CAACAGACCGGGGTTGCCCGCTACGCTGGGCAAACCAAAAAGGGAGTTAGACAAATTGTCTAACTCCCTAATCTTAAATGGCGCGCCGCGGAAGATTCGAACTCCCGACCTTCTGATCCGTAGAAAATTGATCAGATTCGCTCATTTTGAGCCGTTGTCTTTAATATCAACACCTTGGGTTGAATTTCGTCCCTAACCACCACTCAAGACTTTTCATGGTAAAACCCAGCGAAGCCTATGAAACCCCTGGTTTTCACTATGTTACAGCGGGATAACATAAGGATAACAAGACAACTCAGGGACAACAGTGAAATTGTCCATTTTATCCGACTACCTCAACCAAGTTCAGACCTCTCCCTGGGACTGGATGTTTACACAATACTTTTAGTCCTTTTCTATGTCTGATATATTGCGCATATGGAAAACAGTGACAAATCTTACATGTCTAAGACTGCCTCAGCTAAAACCGCAGATGAATACCAACAATTACAGACAGAGAATTCCCGCCTTAAAGCATTGCTAAAACGGCATGGAATCTCCTGGAAAGACGATCCAGTTGAAGAGCCTCGCTTGCAATTGCCCAGCGACGTGCCCGTACACCTTTCTACATATCAAAAAGTTACTCTTTTCCGACGTCTTTTTCGCGGACGAGTGGACATTTACCCAACACGTTGGAAATCAGCAAAGGGGAGATCTGGCTACTCTCCTGCCTGTGGCAATGAATGGAAGACAGGCCTGTGCAATAAGCCAAAAATAAAATGTGCTAATTGCAACAACCGTCTCTTTCTTCCAGTCACAGATCAAGTCATTTACGATCACTTGTCGGGAAAGCATATCATCGGAGTCTATCCTCTTCTTGAGGATGACACTTGCTATTTCCTTGCTGTTGATTTTGATAAGTCTGAATGGGAAAAAGACTCCAGGGCTTTTATACAATCGTGTCTTGAGCTAGACATCCCTGCAGCATTGGAAATTTCACGCTCAGGAAAAGGTGCTCATGTTTGGGTCTTCTTTTCCCACCCTGTGCCTGCCCGTGAGGCTCGGCAGCTGGGTGCAGCTCTGATCAGTTATACCTGTGATAAAACCCGCCAACTTTCCCTTGCCAGCTATGACAGATTCTTCCCTAATCAAGACATTATGCCCAAAGGTGGCTTCGGCAACTTGATTGCTCTGCCATTGCAGAAACAACCCCGTGAAGGCGGTTGTAGTGTCTTTGTTGATAACGACCTTACCCCGTACCCAGACCAATGGCAGTACTTGTCGTCACTGAAACCAATATCACCGTCTGAACTTGAGGCAGCACTCCTTCGTGCAAGTGACGGCAAGCATCCCCTTGATGTGGCTTTTCTCCCTGAAGAAAATGATCACAAGCCTTGGCAAAGACCGTTAACTGCCCATAATAAAATTTCTGGATCTCTCCCAGACGAGCTAAACCTAGTCGTGGCTAATCAAGTTTTCATTGCTAAAAGCGCCCTACCCCAGACATTGGCAAACCGACTGGTTCGCATAGCGGCTTTTCAGAATCCTGAGTTCTATAAGGCCCAGGCAATGCGACTTCCCGTGTGGGATAAACCACGGATCATAGGATGCGCTGAAAACTTCCCACAGCATATCGGCCTTCCAAGTGGTTGTCTGGAACCTTTGCTTGAGTTGTTGGCACAGAATAACGTCCGAGCGGTAATACAAGATGAACGGGCCTCGGGTAAGAAGATTAAAACAAAGTTTACCGGGAATTTACGCAACGACCAAAAGACTTCTGTCAGGAACATGATAAAACATGACATGGGTGTATTATGTGCCCCGACAGCATTCGGGAAGACTGTAACGGCAGCGGCAATGATTGCGCGCCGCAAGGTAAGCACCTTGATTTTAGTGCATCGGACAGAACTCCTGACACAATGGAAGGAACGAATGGCGACATTTCTTGACCTTCCTAAAGAACTGCCTGGAGCACTTGGAGGGGGCAAAAACAAACTCTCTGGGGAAATTGATATTTCCGTTATGCAGTCACTAGCTAAGCGTGAAGACATACATGAGATTCTTGACTCTTATGGCCAAATCATTATCGATGAATGTCATCATATTTCAGCTTTTTCTTTTGAGACGATCCTTAAGCAGGCTAAAGCCAAATATATTCTTGGCCTGACGGCAACTCCCGTAAGACGTGATGGTCATCATCCCATAATTTTCATGCAATGCGGTCCCATTAGGCACACCGCCGCCCAACCAAAGAACCTTCCAACGGAACTTGAGGTATGGCCACAATATATTCCTGCACCGAGCTGTCCACATGATGCAGAAATCCAGGACGTCTTTAAAGCACTTGTCAACGATGTTAGGCGAACACAGAAAATTGCGAGAGATATTGTCAATGCGTATCAAGAGGGAAGAAAAGTCTTAGTTCTAACCGAGCGGACTGAACATTTGAACCTACTGCAGACTTGTTTGACTGAAGCTGTTCCAACCTGCTATGTCCTTCATGGTCGTCTTTCAAAAAAACAGCGGGCAGTAACATTCGATTCACTTAGTAAACTCGACGAAAAGGCACCCAGAATTCTTCTGGCTACAGGCCGTTTCGTAGGCGAAGGCTTTGATCACCCACCTCTAGACACTTTGGTTCTCGCCATGCCCATTTCATGGAAAGGCACACTACAGCAATATGCCGGTCGGCTGCACCGCGAGCATTCCGAAAAGATGGATGTTCGAATCTATGACTACATTGAGAGCGACCAGCCAAAGCTTGCCAGAATGTGGGACAAACGTGAACGTGGTTATCGTGCAATGGGGTACAAGGTTTGCTCACAGTAAATTAAATCAGGAGGACCAGAAAAGTGACTGACAAGGTTTTTATCTATCAATCGGCTGATGGTGAGGCCTCTCTTGACGTTCGTTTGGAGCAGGAGACCGTCTGGCTGAATCAAAAACAGATGGCTGAGTTGCTAGATAAGGATACTGACACCATAGGCCTGCACATCCGCAATATCTATAAAGAGTGTGAACTGGAACCGGGCGCAACGACCGAGAAATCCTCGGTTGTTCAAAATGAGGGCGGCAGGAAGGTTCGGCGTACGTTGAAATTTTATAATCTCGACGTCATTATTTCGGTTGGCTACCGGGTAAAATCGCAACGCGGCACCCAGTTTCGCCAGTGGGCGACCAAGGTGCTACGCGAACACCTGGTGCAAGGCTATACTATCAATCAGCAGCGGCTAGAAGAACAGTCCCAGAAGCTGGCCGAAATGCAGCAGGCAGTGGAGTTGCTCTCCCGTACCCTGGAACAGCAGCAACTGGTCAATGACTTGGGTAAGGACGTGCTGAAAGTGATTGCCGACTACGCGTACGCCCTCGACCTGCTCGACCGCTACGACCATGGCACCCTGAGCATTGAAAAAACCAGTGGTACGACAGACTTTGTGCTTGACTACAAGAGCGCTAACGAAATCGTACTGTCGATGAAAGGCAATTTCGCAGGCCTGTTCGGCATCGAAAAAGACCAGGGTTTCAAGAGCGCCATCGGTACCATTTACCAGACGTTCGACGGGAAAGAGCTATATCCCAGCGCCGAAGAGAAAGCTGCCAACCTGCTCTACTTCATTGTCAAGAACCATGCTTTCAGCGATGGCAACAAACGAATCGCCGCAGCCCTCTTCATATACTTTCTGAACTCCAACAACATCCTCTATCGTGCCGACGGCAGCAAGCGCTTGGCCGACAATACATTGGTCGCCCTGACCCTGTTGATTGCCGAAAGCAAGCCGGAAGAGAAAGACACCATCGTTAAGGTTATTGTTAATCTGATTAACCAAAGCAACGATTGACAAGAGTGAGTGTCAGTCGCACGGTCCTGATAAGTCTCTTTTCATTCATAGTACAAGTGATATTTGACCTCTCGATCTTACTACGACAAATCACCGAAATAGTCACCGGAGCCTCCACAGACCACATAACCCTAAAAACACAAAAGGCCTCAGCACTAATTAAGTGCTGAGGCCTTTATTTATATGGCGCGCCGCGGAAGATTCGAACTCCCGACCTTCTGATCCGTAGTCAGACGCTCTATCCAGCTGAGCTAGCGGCGCAAAGGAACACGGTTTA
>JAOUDB010000324.1 GCA_029859485.1 Desulfuromonadales bacterium
CAAGAGAGGCATTCTTGCCACCTACCACTGACACATCACTCCGATCCAGCTCTTCGTACCAGCGGATCAGGTTCTTGTTGGTCGTCATGAGGTCCTCTCGAATCAGGGTGGTTGCAAACAAAAAATAAATTTTGTCCCATGTATACATTTCTATCAACTGCACTTGGGAAGTCAACTGTCGCCGGACTGCGCAAGGGGATGCTTTCCATCTGTTTGTCAAGAGAACTCAGGGTGAAAAACGAGAATAGCCTTTTGCCTGTTTTCAGGTGTCCCTAGTAGAAGCTGGTTCCTTTGGATGACAGCACATTTCTCGTAAATCACGACTTCTCAGAGGATAAACGGCATCTTATTGATAGAGACATTCAATCAGAGCTTTAATCAGAAATTTTCGACATTGCCCCTTCTTGACTTCTATGTGGCCACGTATATAAAATTTAGTTGAGGCAAGGTAGTGAACTTGCCGTAACTACAACGTTGCCCCACAGGCTTTCTCCCTCCTGGCCTGTGGGGCTTTTTTATTTGTCAGGAGCTGTGAGAATTTAGCGAACCTGCCAATTTGAGCACACTAGAACAATGTGGGAGGATTTACAGGAACTCTTTTACTCATAATGTCTGGACCTGCCACAGTAAAATTTAATCTCCAACTCAAGATGCCATTGCCCGTTTAAATACCTTCTTTTTCTAAGCCTACCACTGCCGTAATGTGGCAACTCTTCACGCCATTCGACTTGATTTTTATTGAACAACACAACGACTATTTTGGATTGAGTAGGTTTGGAATGTTTTATAACCTTGGTGTGGACATTGCAGTCTCAACTGATTACTTCCATTTAAATTGATGTCAAAACACACAAATACAAATTACTAAAAGGGGGAATTATGTTCATTCGTACACTTAAGCTTGCACTCTGCTTGATGTTGATGTCAGTTGGGATCGCCCATGCCGATCTCAATGCCTACATACGAGACCTTAACATTTCTGCTCAGGGTGATATTGGTGGGTACAAAGCAAAGTTGGAAGGAAGGTTTGGCACATCAAATTCTCAAGTCGAGGTTGTTTTCCGCTCGGTTGACGGCCCGGGTGAAGCTGCAATTGTTTTATGGTTAGGGGAGCAAGCCCGACAGCCACTTGATATGGTCCTGAATGTTTATCGTTCTCAAAAGTCGCAAGGCTGGGGTGCAATGGCTAAGAGCTTGGGAATAAAGCCTGGTTCTCCTGCTTTTCATGCGTTGAAAAGTGGGAACATCCAAGTGTTTTCGGATGGTGGCGGAGCATCAAGCACTAAAGCAAAGAGTAAAAACAAAAAATCGAAAAAGAACAAAAACAGTTAGCTCAAGGATCTCTTAATAATGCAAACGTTGGGTCAAAAATGGTGAAATAGTATGTATCGGATCACGGCTTTAATTTTAATGATTCTGCTGTTGAACTTGAGTGGTTGCGCCACGACAGGAAATAAATCCACTGCCGAAAAGCGCCAAGCAGTCCTCAATATGAAAAATGAAGTTCTGTCAGATCTCTACAGAATAAGGCCAGACGTTAAGTCTCAAATTTCGAGTGCTCCGGGTTATGCAGTATTCAGCAACGCAAATATAAATATTGTTTTTGCCAGTTTTGGAGGGGGGTATGGCGTAGTCAAAAGTAACTCAACCGGCAAGCACACCTTTATGAATATGGGTGAGGTTGGTGTCGGTTTAGGCCTAGGGGTTAAAGACTTCCGCGGCGTATTTGTATTTCATAGCGCTGACACCATGACTCGTTTTGTAGAGCATGGTTGGGCCTTTGGAGCTCAAGCTGATGCAGCAGCCAAGGCTAGTGATAAAGGAGCTGCAGTTGGTGGTGAGCTTACTGTCGATAACATCACCATATACCAACTGACAAAAGCTGGATTAGCTCTCCAGGCAACTATTAAAGGTACAAAATATTGGAAAGACTGTGCTTTAAATTAACTTGCCAGAATCGTGGCTTGACCACCAATAGGACATTCGCTAATCAAAAAATGGTGACCATCTGGATCAATTCCGAGTGGCCTTTTTCTATTTGTCAGGGTTTGCAATAATTCCGCGCTAATACTTTGCATCCTATTGTTTGTTTATATCCGGGGCAAGGGGCTGCGGTTGATCAAAACTGAATGACGGATTTTTGAGAATCCCTTGCGCAAACTGCGGCTCTTTTTTAGTGCATATCTCTAGGAGAATTTTATGAAAAAAATGATGCTGTTGATTACGATACTGCCAATTGTCTCTGCTCTGCTATTTGTCAGCCTTACTGTAGCTGCTGACTCATACCACGGCGACCTTAAGAGCAAAATTTTCCATAATGCTGATTGCCCGAACTTTAACTGTGAAAGCTGTGTAGAGATCTTCGAGACTCGTGATGATGCTATCAAGATAGGTTATCGCCCATGTAAGAAATGCAAACCATAATGCCTATGGTAAGGGTGTATACAATTATTGAATTGCAGGGTCAGCAGTAATTCTGCATTTCGGTTAATCTGAGTACGTCAAAACAATGCAGTAGGATAAATAGTAAACTCTGGCCTTCTTCTTTCGATGTACGCCTCTAGTCACGTCACCCTTCTTAAATATCAGCATTTCTAAAAATCTCACCATAGGTCCATATTCTTCAGAGAAAAATTCAGGAGAAGGATTTATAAGGTAAAATCTCAATCGTGGATAATTCAAAATTGAGGGAATGTATCCCTTGATTGACAAGTAGTAGTTTGGTGAGATAATCGTAATGCAGGGTCCCGACAAAGCCAAACCTATCGTGAGATAGGGACGGAAAGCGGCGGATCTTAAGATTACATGCTTAAAAAGATGGCCGAGCTGCCGAAGGTAATACCTTTAGCAAGTTCGGTTTTTTTGTTTAGATCAAACATAAAGGTGGTGATAACGATGTTAATAGAACACGAACAAAATGCTTATGTAGGGATAGGAGCGGGCTGGTTTTGCGGGCATTTTGGCGCTGCAATTGTCAGTGACGGTGGCGATATAATTGAAATGATTATTGGGGCGGCCTTTATGCTTCTGGGGTTTGGGATATTCGCTTGGGGGTTCGTAAGTGGTTGCGTTGGGAAGGGTTATAGCCGTTGGTTCGGCTTGCTAAGCCTGTTGAACATTATTGGGGTAGCTATACTTATTGCGCTGCCTGATAAATGCAAACACGATAATTTTCTAGGAGTCCCTCATTGATTGAGTGTTTAGACTATTGAGGTGTTGTTAACCCTCTCCAGAAAAACACTAAAGCTTTAAATAGGGGGGTGAGGAAATGGACTATCTCAAAGGGATTTTGTGGGCTATCGTTGGTGTTGTCACTTAAGGATTGCTATGCCTGTCTGTACTGCAAATTATGAATATTCTACCTTATTTTTTCGGTGAGAATGTGATGGAGTATTCAGCATTTCTGATCGGTCAACTTACGGGTAGCATCGTAATGTCAATAATTATGATTTGGTGTTCAAGAAAAGCTTGGAGGAATGCATTCAAGTGGTGTCATCATGAAGGAAAAAGTGGTAGTGAGTATGACACATTGATCAAACATTGATAATTGTGTGGGCTACCGCTGTAAAAACGTTGAAAGCTCCTGACTCTCATTGGAAGGGCCATTCTCATATTGCACGACATATGAGAGAAAAACCGGCTTCTTATTGATAGAGGTATTCAGTAAGCGCTTTAATACACGTAATGAAGGTCACCTGGAAACGGGTGGCTTTTCTCATGTCGCAGGGAATTAAGTAAAGAGCTTGAAAAAAATGGACAGGCTTTAAGAACAGTGCAAACATAGGGTTTGTTTATAGAAAGATTATGGATCTTCGTTTAATCATGTTATTTCACCGCTGAAACTCGATTGTTTGTAATTTGGAGATTTTATGGGAAACAAGGGCTTTGTAAAAACATTTTTGCTACTGATTATATTCGTTTTGCTCATCATTATCGGTTATCTGACAAAAGATTATTTGCCTTTCGGTTTTACCGAGATTGCCCAGCTTAATGAAACTCCAAACGTATATGAAGGAAAGCGAGTTAAAATCAAGGGAGAAGTTGTTGATACACTGAGAATCCCCCTTGTTGGCTCACGGAGCTATGTCTTAGA
>JAOUDB010000323.1 GCA_029859485.1 Desulfuromonadales bacterium
TTGATTCAGTAAGTATTGATTGGGGACAAGGGGTCCATTAAAAGGGACAAGACTGACAGTGTCCCCGAATCCTAACCTGCCGCGATTGTTAACACCGCGATGGCCAGACAGGCCACGACCATGGCGGCCCCTTTTCTAAAGCTGAAAGGTTCAAATCGCAGCACGACAGAGAGGATCATCGCCATGACAAAACTCATATTGGCCACGGGGATAACGATGCTCGCCTCACCGTATTTGACGGCCAGCATCAGGAAGTCAACGACCAGAAAAACCAGCACCCCTGAAATAATCGCGTAACCGATTTTCTTCGACGTTAACCGGAACCGCCCTTCGCGTAAGCGCGCATAGAGGGCCCCGCCAACGATCCAGCAGATCGCACAAATCAGCAGCATGGTCTGCGGATCGGCCTGGTGTAAAATGCCGCCGCGCGTGATCACGCCATAACAGGCTCTGAACAGGGAGGCGGCAACAGCCATTAAAAAGAACGGCAGAAACGGGTCGCGTCTCTCAGGGTGCACTGCGGTGGAATCAGGCCGGTAAAGCAGGCCAATAGCAACCAAGCCCAACCCGACTCCCAGCAGCTTCAGCCCACCGAGGTCCTCTCCCAAAAATAGAAAGGCCAGCACCACAACGCCAATAGTGTTCAGGCGGTAAACGGTTGAGCCCAGGCTGATGTTGATATGGGTCAGGCTTTCCAGCAAAAGGAGGTTGGAGAGAGTCAGGCAGAGACCGGCAAAGAGCCCATACCGGAGCGAAGGAGCATCAATCATCAACGCCTCTTCACTCAAAGCAAGCGCCGCCGTCTGCAATACACACCAGACCACGCCAATGCCGAAGACATAGGTGCCACGGGAGCGTTCTTTCCTGCTGTAACGCTTGTAAACAACATCAAGCAAACCGGCAAAAAAGAGACTTAAAAGTGCGAAGACGATGGCACGCGACAATGATGTAACCTCAAGGGTGAGTGGTCAGTCCTCTGTTAATATAGCAGTTTGAACCTTTGGAGGATATTCAACTTAACTTCGGATCACATAAAAAGGACACTCAATATTGAGTGCCCCAACTCCGAGCCTAAGATTAGAACAGGGATTATGTCCCCCGGTTCCGGCAGACTTGCACCGCGACGGTCCACTATGTCTGTAAAAAGATTGATACCCAACCCAGGTTGCCTGTCCGAGTGATGAGGGTTATGATGAAGATGGAAAGTCAAGGAGAGCATTATGCGATTTTTTATCCTCTCTCTTATGACGATTGGGATCCTCAACTTGGTCTCCCCTCCGGCAGCCATTGCAGAGCCCTTCTCGTCTCCATTTGCCAAGCATGGCGTCTATGATCCACGCATCGCCCCCTATATGCCCCCTTTTAAGAAAAAGCTCCCTCCTCTCCACTGGCGACACGGTGCCTACCTATTCCCCTACAACTGTTCAGATAATTGCACCAAGCATGAGAAAAAAAGTGCGAGGCCTCCCCAAAAAACCGCTTATAAGGAACCTCTTGTTCTTAACCCGAATATTTTCAACCCGACACCCAAAACCCCACTCACCCTCGTGATTGAAGATGGCATCGTTGTGGATAGTTATCGCGGCTATGAAAAGCAGACAGACATTGAGTAATCATTTTTAACTGGAGATCGCCCTTAGCAACCCTAACCGTATTTATTGGAATCACTATGAAAAAAACTTTTAAAATGACCCACCCAAAGATCAAAGTGCCAAGGCTTGTCGAAGCCATCAAGTACGAAGTTAAAAAGTATATAAAGAGAGAACGCAGGAAGCCGCTTCCGGACAACGTAGATTTTTGGGATTTTGACTGCCGTTACGGGGCTGATGAAGCAAGCAGTGAGGTTATTCATCTGTCTGCTATTAATAAGTCTATTTCCCAGGCTGAAGCAGAACAGCTTGAGTCCTTTTACCTGGAAATCTTGGCCAAACCTGGCATTCGAAGAAAGAGACCCAAGCTAGAGCAAGAAGCCAATGGGGAAGATTCTGTCGCTCAGGACGAAGAGATTGAAGAGATCGAAAAGTAATAAAGCAGGGGAATGTCGACTGAATCGGGGACATGTTACTCATGTGTCCCCGATCTCGGTGAAACAAGCAAGAGTCTCAATCCATCGGTAAGAGTCCACTCATTGCACTGTCGGCGGGTCTGATAAGGCGAGCGAAATCGGCCTCTTCGAGAGAGGCCATCTCACCGAGCGTGATCGTCTGCAAGGTGTCTAACTCGCTTTTACAGGCATTGTAGGTTGTGTTGTAGAACGCTATGCGCTTATCTTTTTCCAGCCCCATCAGTAGCAACTGCTGCGAAGCGCGCTGGATCAGCTTCATCTTGTGATGAAGATCGTCAAGGTCTTTAACCGTCCAGACGCCCAGGTAAATCGGGCTGCTGACGTTCCTGACATCGCCAACCAGCTCACCACGTATCAGATCATCCTTTTTGCGCCCGAGATATGGAACGAAGTCCAGGTGTTCGGCGAGCGTCCGGTCCGTGGTGAAAAAATGGCCGTTGTCGGGATCGAGGGTAAAAATCATGGTGCGGTCGGAAGCCTGGCCGTAGCTTTGGAAGAGGACATCCTTGTAATCATCAAATGGCACATTCCTCATGATGCAGGTTTCAAACTTGTTAATGCGCCTGGTAATCCCCAGCAGCCATGACCTGATCGAGCTGTTATCGATACGGCACTTGCCCAACTCTTCCTTCAGGAAATCAAAAGAGTGATCACCAAAACGGTACAGCAAAATGCTTTGAAAAATGTCGCGGATATTATTGTACCGGCTGAAATGGTAAATAAGATCAAAGCTGAGCAGCTCCATTTGCCGGAGCTGCCAGATGAAGATCGTAATATCGTTCCTGCTGGTGTCTTTGGTGAGTTTAGCTCTCTGCGTAGACTTGATCAGCCTCACGTAGCGGGTGCTCAGGTCTGCCAGCAGCGCCGTATCCTTGGTGGTACTCTTCTTCAGAGCAATGGTCCAGCACGTGAATTGGCCCTCCTCGCTGGTCACCTCGATGTGGTCAGCCCCAAAGGTGTCGTAGGTTTGCAGTGTCCCTACCCCCTTACCGGTCTCGGTGCCCTTGGTTGACTTGCCGACAAACAAGGGCACCTGGTCGGAGCCCTTTTGCAGCCTCTGCGCGGCGATTCCTGTGCCATTGTCGGTAATGGCCAGCGTCACAGTATCACCACGCTGCTCGAGCAGAAATTCTATCTGCCCTCTCCTCCCCGCCGAGGTGATGGCATCCAGGGCGTTGGAGACAATATTGATCAGGGCCCTGCTGTAACTGATGTAGCTGCCACTCACCGGTTCAATCTTTGACTTGAGGACCAGCGTCACCTCACAGGAACTGTCGACCGCTTCGATGAAGGGAATGACGCGTTCCGTGATCAGGTCCTTGAGAGAGACCTTGTGCGATAGATGGATTTTGTCTTCGTACATGTTCAGGGTGTTGAGTAGTGCGGTGGTTTCCCTGTTGATGTCCTCGGCAACCTTGTTAAAGTTGCCGACCGACAGCATGGCGGTCATATCGAAAAGGACCTTTAATGATTTTTTCACGTCGTGCCGCACCTTGGACAGCTCCTCGACAGCGGTAACATCCTGACGTTTTGCTGTCACAGCTGCGCTTCTGAGCGTCTCGGCCGTCACTGACATCAGGTGGAACTTCATCTTTCGGAAGACCACCAGGTCGGTGATGCTGAACCCCCGGGTCATGAAAAAATCGATAGAGCTTAAGAGCTTCTCCCAGACATAGAGATAGATATGGGAGTCGGGGTCCACCGAGTGGGCAAGGTAGCGAAGAAAGGCGGAGCCGATGCCTTTACCCCGTCCGAAGGGGTTGGTGACCAGTTTGTAAATATGGAAGGTTTTCCGGTCCGGTGTTGCATAGACAAGCAAATAACCGAGAAGTTCGCCCTTTTCGTCCCACACATAACTGTGATCGTAATCGATATCGATTGTTTTATCGAGGACATAAGGAGAAGGGATCAGCAGGGAATCGATGTTGAGTAGGGGGGATTGTCGAATCGCTTTTTCGTATTCGGGGGTCAGGCTTTTTATGTAAGGAGATTGAACAGCTTTCCATTCCATAATTTAGACTGCACCTT
>JAOUDB010000325.1 GCA_029859485.1 Desulfuromonadales bacterium
AGACATTGTAGTTTTCAGGAGGCAGGTCCCACACAAAAGTAACTGCCGTGTCGGTGGCAGTATTGTTATTCGGGGCAAGCAGATAGGGGATCCATTCACTAGCGATAATGTTCGAGACACTACTTTCAATGCCTGCACCAGTAACGGCCGTAACTGTGAAATAGTAGACGTTACCGTCATCCGGCAGATCGATCGGCAGAGAGGTGTTGGTTAAGCCGTCAACTACAATCGGCGAAGCCCCTTCTAACAAGCTTGTACCGTTAAACGGGAAAGTAGGAGTGTCGGTCCGGTAATAGAGATTATAGCCGACAACCTCTGGTTCAATGTTTTGGTCCCAGGTCAAGGTAACATTTTGTGCAGAGGCCTGACTGACTGTAGCGATGAACAAAAAAATGGACAGGGAAAGCAACTTGATTGAGTTTTTCATTTTGGGTTTGGTTGTCCGATGACACGATGGGGAAGATCGTTGTCGGCGCCCTTTTCCTTTTTAATATTTGTTTCTTTTGGATTGTGCTTGCGAAGTTGATGCCAAGGTTTGAGCTGGATTATTCAAACCCCTGAAATGACCTGCCGAAAAATCTTTGGCGGGACTATTCTTAAACTTTGGTAGGACTATTCTTAAACTTAGGCAGCTTCTCTTTTGTGTGTTTTTGACAACTTTTGACTAGGCTTATGGCAACTATGCCACAGAGGTGATGCTTCCGAACGCTACAGCGTCATGATCTTAAGCTTGCTGTCGGTATGTGGTACCGGCGGTGCCCAAAATCACTTTTCCTGCTGACTATGCATTTAAGGAATGGGCCGTTTCAAACTTCTACAGAAGTCACTAGGCTATCTCAAACCCAAAACTAGGCAGAAGAAAACTGTAAGCGTCTGGGTTCTTAAAAGTCACGACTTACGAGAAGAAAAACGGCTTCTTATTGATAGACATTCAGGAAGCCCTTTAATACACAAAACTATGGCCACCTGGATCAACACTGGGTGGCCATTTCTTATATGTCAGGGGTAGTAAGAATTTCGCATTTCGGCCAATCTGAAAGCCCCAAAACAATGCGAGAGGATTTCTAGTAAATGTTTTCTAGGAAGAGACTAATCATCTATCTACTTAAAATTCATTCTTACATACCAGGATCATTAAGAATTTCGCCATTTAGGCAATTCAATACCATTCGGGCAGTGAGAGAGGATAAATAGCAATTAGAATGGACAGGTCGAGTCCAGCACAGCCAAAGTGCACATTATCGAGTCCAGAAATACAGGCAGGCGTTTAATCTGGCAAACTGCCAGGTCAAATTATCCGTCAGCCACCTCCAGGGGCTTTTGCAACACCACAATCCACACTTTCCGTTTTGCCGTTCGGACGATAATTCCAAAGCAGAAGCCCAATCAGAACAAACGCTGAAATTGAGTAGATCCATGAATCCGTACCATGGTCGGCATGAGAAGCCCAGTCCAGTACATCGATTGATAACCATTCGTAGATCCGGTTGACGATCCAGCCAAAGGCCAAAGAGCAGGTAGCAATAACGGCGACATAAACAACGGTTGTTGTCTTGCCTAGGTGTTTGGCTACAACTGTCATTGTTGCAGCATTTGTAGCAGGACCTGCGAGCAAAAACACTAGCGCAGCACCTGGAGACAGCCCTTTTAGTACAAGCGCCGCCGCAATCGGTGTGGATGCACTGGCGCAGATATAGAGTGGAATGCCGATGATCAGCATAATAAGAAGGGAGCTGTATTCCCCGCCAAGGTAGCGATCCACAAAGTCAATCGGGACGAAATAAGAGATCACTCCGGCAATCAGAATCCCAAGCAGCAACCAGCCGCCAATATCTTTGAGCAAATCAGTGAACGCATAAATGACTCCATCCTTGAGACGCTGGAGAATTGGCTTCTGCTGAGCAGACAGCGTGCTCTTGTCAGGATCCGCCGAACAGCAACTATCTGCCGTGTCAGTCTTAGACACTTCTTTCTGCTCAGGCAATAAATTGATTAACGAGCCTGTTGCCAGGGCAGTAATAAAAGCTGAGACAGGGCGGATAATGGTCATGAGTGGGTCGAGCAAAGCCCAAGTGATGGCAACTGAGTCGACTCCAGTTTCAGGCACAGAAACAAGAAACGATGCCGTTGCACCTTTGCTGGCCCCCTGTTTGCGCAAGCCAACGGCTACCGGAATGACTCCGCAAGAGCAAAGCGGTAGAGGGACACCAAACAGCGATGCTTTGAATACGGAACGAAAACCATTTCCACCAAGATGTTTGACGATGGCTTTCTCCGGGATCAGAACTTTCAATAGTCCGGCAGCAAAGAAGCCAAAGAGGACAAACGGCGCTGCCTCTTTAAAGATCAACCAACATTCTTTTGCGATACCAACTAATACTTCAATCATAATGTGAGACTCAACGGCATCAGTCGTTTTTTAAATGTTCTAAAATGTTTGATAGCACATCCTGCACATAGCTGTCAGCGAGCGAATAATAGGCAATTTTCCCCTCTTTACGATAGCGTACCAGCCCCTTCGTGCGCATTAATCTGAGTTGGTGAGATACCGCTGAGGATGAAATATTCAGGATTGCGGCAAGATCACAAACACACAATTCTGTTGTGTTTAGTGCCCGTAAAATGCGAAGACGTGAGTTGTCCCCTAGCAAACTGAAAAGCTCTGCTGCCTCAGTGACTAAAAGTTCTCCAGGCATATTCTCTGTCGCTTGCATGACCTGTTTCTGATGAATAACATTAACCTGACAGCTCACTTGGCACATGTCTTCATTCATGACATTCTCACTTTCATATGTATTCATATGTGTAATTGTTACAGACTTGGACTTCCCCTGTCAATGGTTACGCACGCCGATACTTTGCTAGAAGAATTGACTTTATCTCCTAGGTTTAAACTATGACGATGATCATGATGCTAGCAGTTAGAAGGGGCCTACCGATGATCATTGCATTTGCGGTTAGAGACGGCCCCAAGAATTTGAACAGATTTTAGCAGCTCTATAAGTGGATAAGCCTTTCCAACTCTGGCATATTAATGTCAACGAGAAGAGGAGCTTATCATGAGCAGAAGACCCAGGCGGAATCATTCTCCGACGTTCAAGTCCAAAGTGGCCTTAGCTGCCGTCAAAGGCGACCAGACGATCACTGAATTAGCTCAGAAGTTTGATGTACATCCAAACCAGATAACTCAGTGGAAGACCCAGTTGCTGGAACAGGCGTCAACAGTCTTTGATCAAGGCGCAACATCCAAAGAGCCTTCGGTTGATATTAAGACCTTGCACGCCAAAATCGGCCAGTTGACCCTGGAAAATGATTTTTTAGAAGGAGCGCTCACCAAGGCGGGATTGCTGAGCGCAAAGAAATGATCGACCGTAGTCACCCGTTGCCCATCAGCCAGCAGGCCAAGGTTGTCGGAATCAGTCGTGGCAGCGTGTATTATCTGCCCCGGCCTGTCTCAGATTATGACCAAGAGTTGATGAGACGAATTGACCACCTGAATCTGGGCTTCCCCTTCGCGGGCTCTCGTATGCTTCGAGATCTACTGAAGCAGGAAGGGTATCGTGTTGGGCGGAAGCATGTGGCGACCCTGATGAAGCGCATGGGTATTGAGGCCCTGTATCGCAAACCACGCACCACAAAGCCGGGGGCAGGTCACAAGATCTATCCCTATTTGCTCCGCAACCTGTCGATTGACCGTCCCAACCAGGTCTGGGCGATGGATATAACGTATATACCCATGGCTCGTGGATTTGTTTATCTGGCGGTCGTTTTGGATTGGTACACACGCCGTGTCTTGTCGTGGAAAGTATCGATCACAATGGATGTCCACTTCTGCCTGGAGGCGGTTGAAGAAGCGATCATGAGCTATGGAACACCGGAAATCATGAACACTGACCAAGGCAGCCAATTCACTTCACAGGCGTTCACTGGCCTTTTGAAGGAGCATGACATTAAGATCAGTATGGATGGTAAAGGTTCGTGGCGGGACAATGTTTTTATCGAGCGTTTATGGAGATCCGTCAAGTATGAAGATGTTTATCTAAGAGCCTATGACTCGGCTTCAGCCGTCAGGTCAGGATTGAAT
>JAOUDB010000327.1 GCA_029859485.1 Desulfuromonadales bacterium
CAGGCCAAGCTACTGCGCGTCCTTGAAGAACGGACCGTTCGCCGGGTCGGAGGCAACAAGGAGATTCCGGTTGATGTCCGTATCGTGTCCGCGACCAATCAGGAGCTGCTCAAGAAGATCGAGGATAAAACCTTTCGCAACGACCTCTACTATCGTTTGCAGGTCATTCCCATCTACCTGCCGCCGTTGCGCGAACGACGCGACGACATTATGACTCTGGTTGATTTCTTTATTCGCTACTACAACCGGGAGTTCGGCAAGGCCGTCGCCGGTGTCTCCAAGATGGCCCGCAAATTCCTTGAAGAGTATGACTGGCCTGGTAACGTGCGTGAGCTGAGAAACATTATTGAGCGTGCGATTATTCTCGAAAACGAAGAGACGCTGATGCTGGAACATCTCCCCCAGGAATTGATCTCGAAAGCCGGTGGTGATACCTCCGGGCCGATGAGTCTGCGTATTCCCCCGGAAGGGATAGACATTGAGGATGTCGAGCGGGAGCTGATCCGCCAGTCGCTCGAAATCGCTGAGGGAAATCAGTCGAAAGCGGCAAAAAAACTGAATCTTGGTATTGATGCTTTTCGTTACCGGATGAAGAAATTCGGTTTTTTGAGCTAGTGCCGCGTCAACGACAAACTGACGCATCCAACTTGTTCTTTTCCGCGCCTGCTTCGTTATGTCTTAAGCCACGTAGTAACAACTATCTGACTCAAGACATGCCTTGCTGGCACAAAAAAATACGGCGTTGAATTCACGTCATTTCACCATTAACTCGACACCAGCCTTTTCCGGTTCCTTTTAAGCTTGTTTCCGTCTTGCAGGGTGGTCTCCATTGGAGGCCGCCCTGCTTTTACGTGGAGGTTATTTTTCTCTCTTGGCAGAGCCTTGTAGGAGTTGGTATCAAGGTTGCAGGAAAATGATTGGAAGCAACTTTTACAGACTGGTAAGCCTCTCTCTTTGAGAAGTAATAAGTGTTTGTAATGATAAGTATTATTAAGACCGCGTCGTGCCCGTAGGAGGCTCAACAATGAAACGATCATTCTCGACATTCAGCCTTGTTACTGTGATATCGCTGTTGCTTGTTGTTATTTGGCTCAGCCCGGCTTTTGCCGTAGCTCCGAGTTTTACCTCATTGGGACAGATTCAGGCGGATTCCCTTCGGGTGCCAGGGGCGATGGACCTGGATGGCTCTGGTAATTTGTATGTGGCCGATAACCGCGGTGGCCTGGTGCATAAATTCTCTCCTTACGGCCAGTTGCTGGAAGACTTCCCGCTGCAAGCTTCGGGGAGTGGTCTGGCAGTGACCCCTGATGGGCAGCGCCTTTATGTCGCGCGCCAGCAATCGGTTTTGATCGTCGATGCGAATACTGGTCAGGAACTCGGTAGTCTCACCGGTTCCGGCGACCCGGAATTCTATGTGGCCGGGGAGATAGAGCTTGATGCTAACGGTAACGTTTACGTTGTCGATGCTGGCAAAATGCATATCAAAATCTATGACGCATCCGGTCAATATCAGGCTCAATTTGGTGGGTTTGGTGTGACCGCAGGTACGTTTCAAAAAATTGGTGCCATGGCGATCAACCCGGCGGGGCAGGTTGTGGTTGCCGACTCCTCCGCTTTAAACGCCCAGATTCATGTCTTCTCTGATGTCTTTTCTGTTGATACGGGTCTGAACCTGGGTAATGTTACGGTTTTCCTTAATACGAATTTTGGGATCCCTGTTATGAGTAGTCCTGGCGGTCTGACCTTTGATGCTAATGGCCGTGGCTTTTTTCTCGAATCTATACATTCAGACTTGCGGGTTACCGACGCAAATTTTGCTTATCTTGGTGCTTATACTAATGCTGATAGTCCTGACCCCGAGGTCGGTCAGTTGAACAACGTTGTCGACGCGGTTTTCGATGATAGCAATAACCGTTTGTTTGTCGGTTGTGATTCGGGCCGTATCGAAATTTTCGGTTTGGATGGTACGGGTACAAATCCCGTGAAAATCAACCATGCGCCATCAAAGCCGGTTCAACTGAGTCCGGTTGATGGAAGTGAAGTTGCTTCGTCTACTCCGACGCTGGTGTTCAATAATTCAACTGATGAAGATGGCGATTCACTGACCTATCACGTAATTGTTAGTCGGTCCGGCGTGAGCGTTTTTGAGACGGATGTAGAGGAGCAAGCTTCAGGTACGACTTCTATGGTTGTTGGTGTTGCTCTTGAAGAAAATGCTACATACTCCTGGACGGTTCAGGCTGCTGATGGCGATGCTGTTTCTGAGGTTAGTGATGCTGTCACTTTTTTAGTGAATGCGGTTCCAGATAATCATGCGCCGACAATGCCTGTTCTGCAGAGTCCGGTTGCAGGAAGTGAAGTTACTTCGGTTACTCCGACGCTGGTGTTCAATAACTCAACTGACGAAGATGGCGATTCACTGACATATCATGTGATTGTTAGCTTGGCCGGCGAGAGCGTTTTTGCGACGGATGTAGAGGCGCAAGCATCAAGCACAACATCTGTGCTGGTTGGTGTTGCTCTTGAAGAAAATACTACATACTCCTGGACGGTTCAGGCTGCTGATGGTGTGGATGTCTCTGAGGTTAGTCCTGCAGCTGCTTTTGTCGTGAATGCCGTGGAGGAGGCTCCTGGCCCTCCTGAATTGCTGGCTCCTGCTGATAACGCCAGCATAGCCGGAGCGGATCTTCTCTCGTGGACCGAACCGGACGACGATCCTGACCCAAATGATTATATTTCTGGCTACCAGGTTGAGATTGCCGCCGATGAGGCTTTTGTCGATGTGCTGATGACCCAATCCCTGGACACTAACGAATTGGAGTTGAAAGCTCTTCAGGACTACTCTCTGTTTGAGGATGGCGCTGTTTACTTCTGGCGTGTCACGGCTCAAGATAGTGAACTGGTTTCATCTCCTGCCGGGCCCGCCAGGCGATTTGTTTACGACACGACAGTCCTTACCGTTACGGCCAATATGGCCGACGCTGTGGTGTCTTTTTCCGGGAACCACGCATATTCCGGACAGGTCGTTGGCGTTACTCCTTTTGAACTCCGTGATTTTGAGCCGGGAACCCTCTCTGTCGTCGTTACGCATGCGGGCTTTGAACCATTTGTTGCCAATGTGGCCCTGGCTGAAAGTGCGAATGTCGAACTTTACGCGAAGCTGGTGCCGGCCATGACTGTCGATAATTTGTCCGTCAGCCGCAATGGCATTAATGGTAAGTCCGGTCTTTTCGTCGGTGGAGACGCTGTCCCCTTTTTGGTTGACTTCGACAATGACGGAGATTTGGATCTGCTCGTCAGTGATGCCTCCGGGCAGGTTTCTCTTTTTTCAAACATGCAGATTGACGGTAATAATGGACTCCTCTTTGATCCGGGCGTTTCCCTCGGTTTGCCGGTTATGTCGAGTTCTGTGCTCTTTGTTGCTGATTGGGATAACGACGGCCGTAAAGATCTTATCATTGGCCAGTCTGACGGTTCTGTGAAACTGTTTGCTAATGTTGGCACTGAAATTTCCCCGAGTTTTGGCTCTGGGGTAGATGTGCTGACGGGCGCCGGCATCCTCTCGGTTGGTGCTGGTGCTGCTCCAGTTGTTGTTGACTATGACCGTGACGGGGCCAAGGACTTGCTCATCGGTAATCAGCTCGGTCAGGTCCAGGTCTGTTTGAATCAGGGCACAGACGCATCACCGCAGCTCGCGGAACCTGTCGTGGTCTTGCAAGCTGAGGGGGCCGTGGTGCCTTTCCCGGTTGATTGGGATGAAAATGGTTCGCTGGAGCTATTGCTGACTGTCGATGGTATTGTGACGGTTTATGCACAGGTTGAAGGCCAGTATCAGCCTATTCAGGTTTTCGGTAAAAAAGGCGATATGTATCGAGGCGTTTTCCCCATAGCCCTACAAGGCGAAGGCAAGCAGTTTCTGGTTGGTCAGACTGATGGCGAGGTGGTCTTCATGAGCGGCAACAATAATATGCCTGTTGCAAGTTTTTTCGATGCATTACAGCTTAAGGTCGATGAGCTGGACGCTTTGGTCGAACTGGAGGCCCCGGAGTTGATGAGTGACGTCGCCACCATCGCTG
>JAOUDB010000326.1 GCA_029859485.1 Desulfuromonadales bacterium
TGGTATGCCCGAGGGATGGAGAACTCGGCGAGCTTTCGCTCCAGCATCAACCAAACACGAACAATTAACGAGATGAGCACCCTGCTCGACAACTTCTTTACCTCTTCACTAGAGAGTGATGCCCAAAGATGATTAGCCGTGAATCTTTACCTGATACCGGCTCTACTCTCTACAGTAGGATTCTGGAGAACATAGACCGTGCGGTCATTGCCTTTGATCAGGAAGGCTGCATCACACTCTTCAACCCGGCTGCAGAAGCGCTCATGGAGCGTTCTTCCCGACAAATGGCCGGCCAGCACTACGAAGCCCTTTTCAAAGATCAGGAGACACTCCTATACCTGGTCAAAGTGGCCCTCAACGAAAGTCGCTCCATCACCGACGACGAGGGACTCTACCTGCACAGGGCCAACGCATCCCCGCTGCCGGTTAATGCCTATGCAGCTCCGATCTATACCAATCGTGGCGATCAGGACGGGGCGGTTATGATCATCCGTGATCTGTCCCGCATCAAGGAGTTGGAAGGGACTCTCCGGCGGGCGGACCGCCTGTCGATCCTGGGGACCCTGGCCGCAGGTCTGGCACACGAGATAAAAAACCCGCTGGGAGGCATTAAGGGCGCTGCCCAACTTCTTGCCATGGAGCTGCGGAAAGAAAACTCTCTGCTGGACTACACGCAAATCATGGTCAAAGAAGTGGATCGTATCAATTTCATCATTGAAGAACTTATGGAGCTGGGCAATCCACGCACACCCGAATTTGCTGAAGTCGACCTGGCCAAAATTCTTGACGATATAGTTTTATTGCAACGAGAAGCAGCCCGTAACCAGAACACAAAGTTTACCTTAAGGTTCGACCCCAGCATTCCGCCGGTCCGAGGAGACGAAAGCCTGCTGATCCGGCTCTTCCTGAACCTCATAAAGAATGCGCGTGAGGCCATAGCCCATGATGGCGAGGTTACGATCGAAACGAGAATCGCCTCGAGCTATCATATGACCGGGCCGGGCCGACGCTCATCACCTATGGTGGACATCACGATCCGCGATACCGGCTGCGGAATTGCTGCCGAGGAAATGGAGCGCATCTTCACGCCTTACTTCACCACCAAGATCAAAGGTAGTGGCCTGGGGCTGGCTATTTCGCAAAAAATTATTGAAGACCACAATGGCCTGCTTAAAGTTGAGAGCACCCCTGATGAGGGAACCACTATGACTGTTTCTTTACCGCTACGCCGTTAGCGAGTTTTTTTCAAGGAGTGTCACACATGTCGATCAAACGAATTCTGGTTGCGGATGACGAAGAGAGTATCCGTTGGGTGCTTTCCAAATCCTTAACCAAACAGGGCTACCAGGTTGATCTGGCCAAAGACGGCAAAGAAGCATTGCTGATGAGCAGAAAGCAGAGCTATGACCTTGCGGTCCTCGACATAAAAATGCCAGGCATCACCGGACTGGAGCTTTTAAGCAAGTTCCAGGAAGAGTGTCCCCAAGCGCTGATCGTTATCATGACGGCAGAATCCTCCATGAAGAATGCCGTGGAAGCAATGAAACGCGGCGCCTACGATTACCTGACCAAGCCTTTTGACCTCGACGCACTGGATGCCATCATCTTCAAGGCGCAGAAGGCGTCAAAGATCTCTGCCGAAGTGTCTGTTCTTAAACAGGAGATCAAAGATCATTACCAGCTGGAGAGGACGATTATCGGTCAGAGCCAGCCAATGCAGAAAATTTACAAAACCCTCGGCAAAATAGCGCCATCAGACATAACGGTTCTCATTTACGGTGAAAGTGGTACCGGAAAGGAATTGATCGCCAGGGCAATTCATTTCAACAGCCCCCGCCTTGGTAAACCGTTCATCGCACTCAACTGCGCCGCGATCCCTGGAGAGCTCCTTGAAAGCGAACTTTTCGGCCATGAAAGAGGCGCCTTTACCGGCGCAACAGAAAGGAAGATCGGCAAATTCGAACAGGCCAATGACGGCACTATCTTCCTTGACGAAATCGGTGATATGCCTCTGGAGTTGCAAGCCAAACTTTTAAGAGTCCTGCAGGAAAAAGAAGTGACCCGTACCGGAGGCAACACAACGATTCAAATCAACACCCGCATTGTTGCAGCGACCAATCAGGATCTTAAGAGCAAAGTGCAGCAGAAAGAGTTTCGTGAAGACCTCTACTACCGCCTTAATGTGGTTCCTCTTGAGCTCCCAGCACTACGTGATCGCCGCGAAGATATCCCAAACCTGGCAGACTATTTCCTGGCCAAAGCCCATCAGGAATATGCGTCTCCGGCAACCGGCTTTGCGAAAGAAGCGATGGACCTGCTTTGCAGCTATGATTGGCCAGGCAACGTTCGCGAGCTTGAGAACACCATCCAGAGAGCCTCCCTGCTCTCGCCCGATGCGCTTCTCAACGCCGCAGACTTTCCCGAACTGACGTCGGCACATGGTTCCAGCGGCAATGGCACATCGCTGGAGGCATTGATCACACAGAAGCTACAGAGCTCTCTCGCGCAAATCGACCTGCAGGACATGGACAATCTTTACGAAATGGTGTTGCACCAGATGGAACGCCCTTTGATCAACATCGTTCTGGAAAAAACACGCGGCAACCAGGTAAAGGCCGCAGAAGTCCTCGGAATCAACCGCAACACTCTGCGCAAGAAGATCCAGACTCTCAATATCACGGCGAAACGTAACTAGCCGTATCATTCAACAAGTCAAAACGTCAAAACGGCGCTCAGTCATTGAGCGCCGTTTTGGTTTCCTTCTCTACTTTATCTCCGGTCCATGCAATGCTATCTTAAGGGCTATGCAACAGCCAATTCGCAACCAAAGGACTAAAAGCTTACCGACCGTATCGATTATTGTCGCCATGACCAGCGAACGGGTCATTGGCACCCGGCAGGGCTTGCCCTGGCACCTTCCCGAGGATTTACTGCTATTCAAACGCAAGACCCTCGGCAAAACGGTCATCATGGGCCACAAAACCCATCAGTCGATAGGCCGGCCACTCCAGGGGCGCCACAATATTGTTTTGAGTCGCGCACCATTAACCATAACAGGCGTACAAGTCTGCAGCAGCTTTATCGAAGGCCTTGCAGAGGCCGCCCGTCATGGGCAGCCGATCTTCGTGATCGGCGGAGCAGAGCTCTACAAAAAATCCTTACCGATTGCATCCGAGCTACATATTTCCTGGGTCGAAGAAAATACAGCGGGCGACATCCATTTCCCGCCTTTCGATCTGGATGACTGGAGCGTTCTCAGCATCTCAGAATATTCAGGGTTCAATCATATCCATTATCAACGCAACAACACCTAGCGCCTTAGTGCCTTGAGTGATAGGACAGGGCTGCCCGGCGCGACGGGTTTGGATCGCACACACGAAAGGGAGATGAAATGCAAGAAACCAATATCAAGCGCGCCAGCGTGGCAGCTCTCGACGAGGTTCTGGGGAAAAGCTTTCCGGTTCTGGATCATGGTCACGTAAGGATCATCGATTATATGGGCGATGATGCCGCAATCGTACAGGCGGCAAGAGTGTCCTACGGAGCGGGAACAAAACAGGTCCATGAAGACCGTGGTTTGATTCGATATCTGCTGCGCAACGCACACACAACCCCTTTCGAGATGTGCAAGCTCAAGCTGCATATCCGTGTGCCGATGGACTGCTGGCGGCAGTGGATACGTCATCGTACTGCATCAGTCAATGAGTACAGCACACGTTACTCTGAGGCAATCTCCGACCAACAGGGGACCCTGCCCGGAGAATGGCGCCTCCAGACGACTCTGAATAAGCAGGGCAGCGAAGGCTTCCTTGATCTCGACCTGGGCAATGAGTTGACCATCAGCGAGGCGAATTTCCACCAATCCGCGAGAGATTTATACCAAGCGCGGATTGAATCGGGAGTGGCTCGCGAGCAAGCCCGCAAAGACCTCCCCCTCTCGACTTACACGGAAGCCTACTGGTCGATTGACCTGCACAACCTCCTGCACTTTCTCATGCTGCGTATGGACAGCCATGCGCAAACCGAAATCCGTCAATATGCAACAGTGATCGGAGAAGAAATCGTCGCCCGCTGGG
>JAOUDB010000328.1 GCA_029859485.1 Desulfuromonadales bacterium
AGTTCAGGCAAAAAAAGGAAGAGCGACCCGAATCGGATCGCTTCTTGTAAATACTGGTCGGGATGAGAAGAATTGAACCTCCGCCCCTCTGTTCCGGAAACCGTTGTCCTACGGAACTTCGCTACATTCTTATAAGTCACGCTCCATAAGGAGATTGATTATTTGGCATCTAGACTTACTGTAAAGCCTGATGCAACTAGTTTTTACATTACCTGAGGATATTTAAAGGTATGGAACAAAATCAGAAAATATCTGTCAGATCAAGTCTCGATTGCACTGTTTGATAACCAGACAGTCTGATAAGGCTGCAAAATAGTCGTATCCTCCATTACTATCACCTCTCTCCCACCAATAAGCTCAAAGCGATAATCATTCAATGATAATCCTGTTAGCGTTTGCAAACAGAGATGCTGTGGCCACTCGGTCAAGTTGCTGATGGCAAGTATTTCCTGGCCCCCGCCCCTTTCCTGACGGCGCACTCCAAAAAACTCACCCCCTAATGAAAGAATGTCCTGCTTGGCATCTGGATGGAAAGCCGCCTGCTGTTTGCGGATTTTAAGCAGTCGCTGTAATTCATGCAAAACCAGGCAATTGGGAGTGAACGGGTTGTTCAATAAGCCTTTAAGTTCTCCGTAATCCCACTTGCGCCGGTTGATGGAGCGGGTCCGGCCGGTTTTCTCAACCCCGGCAATATCATTGGGGGCGGCAATCAGACTCTGGATATAGAGAGCCGGGATGCCTTTAATGGCAAGCATAATGGCCTGGGAGGTCAAGAAGCGCGGAACCTGCCATTGATCAATGCCATTACTGGTTCCTCTTAGGGCATCGAAATAAGAGATATTGATCTCGTAAGGACTGTCGGTACCATCCGGGTTGTTCTTCATGCTCACGTAACCGCCAAAGCCGTGCATTGCCTCGATCAGTGCATCGAGCTCTCCTTGCGGGATCAGTCCTTCAGCCGGGCGAACACCGATACCATCGTGTGAGGCCGTGAAGTTAAGGAAGGTGCAGCCTGCTGGTGCGCTACAGCAGCTCTCTGCCCACTTGTTCAGATAGTGGCTGGTGCCTCGGTGCAAGGCATGTAAAAGAAGCGGGGCGAGGCTGAACTGGTAAATCATGTGCGCTTCATCACCTTCACCATAATAGCTCAGATTCTGGTCGTTTGGCAGGTTGGTCTCTGTCAGCAAAACGCAATCGGGTGATGCTGTCTCCATAATGTCACGCAGCAGCTTGACCACCTCGTGGGTTTGCTCAAGGTTGATACAGCTGGTACCGAGCTTTTTCCAGAGATAGGCGATGGCATCGAGGCGGATAAAGCGTCCACCCTGGCGCAGGTAGAGCAGCAGAATCTGGATAATTTCGAGCAGCACGTTCGGGTTGGCAAAGTTGAGGTCAATCTGGTCTTCGCTGAAGGTGGACCAGACATGTTTTGTCCCCCGATGCGTATGAACCGGAGTCAACACCTTGCTCTTGCGGGGCCTGACAACTTCGCTGAGATCGACCTGGGGATCCATCTCGATGAAGAAATAAGAGGCCGGTGGGCGATCGTTGATAAAATCGATAAACCATAGACTCTCGCGTGAGACGTGGTTGATGACCAGGTCAATCATCAGGTCAAAATCTTGCCTGATCGCTGAGATGTCTTTCCAATCACCCAGTTCGGGGTTGACCTCTTTGTAGTCGATGACTGAGAAGCCATCATCTGAACTGTATGGAAAAAAGGGGAGAATATGGACTGTGCTGACAAGCCCTTCCAGGTATTTTTTGAGAAATTTATTTAAAGTTTTTAGTGGCGGACGATCACTGGCAAGGATGCTGTCACCGTAAGCAATCAGGATCACATCGTTCTGGTCCCAGCGTTCATTGCGCAGGGTGCGGCTGACAGAGATATGACTTTGCAGCAGCGAGGTGATGACATCGAGAATCAATGGCGCCTGGTTCTCACCGTACAGGGCTTCCAGCCTGGGGCTTGTCTTCTCTATGAATTCTGTGATCGGTCTCTTTTGCATGGTTTTGTTTCTCAGCTTTGGGAACGAAGCTCTCTGTTGTCAGCTTCCACAGCTTCGTAGATATGGTCAAAGATATCCGGTATTGCACTGACGACGCGGTTCCAGCTCGGCATAAATGGCGTCTCCATGGGGTTGGAGAGGAAAGCTTCACCGGCACGCATGATATTTTCGGCAAACAGTTCGACAGCTTTCTCTTCCTTGTGACGGTCGAGAGTCAAGCCGTTAATTATGGCGTCGTTGTAATAGGCTTCAATAAAATCAAGAGCCGTGCGGTAATAGGTGGCCTTGAGGGTGCGGAAACGCTCCTGAGAAAAGACCTCTCCCTGAGTGGCGAGTTTACGAACGACCGCTTTTATAATATCCGTGCTCATACGTGAAAGTCCGCCTGCAGCGTCGTTAACGGACAGTTCCTGGTGTTTGTGATCATAAACATCAGCGATATCGACCTGGCAGATCCGGTTGGTAGCGTAATTGCGGAACATCTCGGAGATCACTCCGATCTCAAGCCCCCAGTCACTGGGGATGCGCAGCTCGTTTAAGACATCAACTCGCATGGAAAACTCACCTGCCAGAGCGTAGCGGTAGCTGTCCATGTACTCCAGGTACTCGTTGTAGCCGAATATCTTCTGCAACGATTTCAAAAGCGGGGTGACAAGCAGCCGGCAGGCGCGACCATTCAGTTTGCCGTCTGCAATCCGTGAGTAGTAGCCTTTGCAAAACTGGTAGTGATAATTCGGGTTGGCCACAGGGTAAATCAAGCGGGCGAGCAGTTCGCGTGAATAGGTTGTGATATCGCAATCATGCAGGGCGATTGCTTTGGCGCGGCCCGACGCAAGGATGTAACCATAGCAATACCAGACATTGCGGCCTTTGCCCATCTCGGTCGGGGCGAGCCCTTTATCTGCAAGCATCTTGTCGATGGAGCGAAGGCGGGGGCCGTCGTTCCAGAGAATCCGATGATGCTGCGGCAAACGGCCGAAGTACTCTTTGGCATAGTTGAATTGCGCTTCATCGGCACGATCCAGACCAATGACGATCTCGTTCAGGTAGGTGACCTGGGTCAGTTCATCAAGAATCGGACCGAGTGCGGGACCTTCCAACTCGGAAAAGAGCGAGGGCAGAACCAGTGACATCGGGCGCCGTGTGGAGAAACGAAGCAACTCCTCTTCCAGTTGCTCAAGCGGTCGACGGGTCAGGTTGTGCAGGGTGGTGATGACGCCGTTCTGGTAAAAATTGCCCATGGTTAAACTCCTTTATTAGTCATATCATCCAGGATGCTGTCTATTGCGATTTGCCAGCCTCTCGGGCCGAGTGCTCCGGGAGAGATGACACCTTCCGTTCGTTTCAGCTTGAGAGCGACACCGACAGCAGGTTGTATCGGCACGGCTATGTCCGCAGCTTCGAGCATGGCCTGATCATTGGGTCCATCACCGAGTGCGACGGTTGTCCATTGGCGTTCTGGCCAGGTTGCGCGATATTGATCGGTCAGCCATTGCATGGCTTGCGCCTTGTCGGTTGGCCCCATAACATGGTGAAATCGTCCGCCTTTGGTGATGTACAAATTGAGGTCAAGCAGGCGGCAGCGAAAATCCGACAAAGACTCTTCTGTGTCCTGCCAAAGTAGTGGCTCCGAGGCTGCTCTCTTTTTTGCCCGTGTGGCATCAGAGAGGCTCAACCCGGTCAGGTTGGCGACGTCTTGAGGACTCAAGTCGAAAAAGCCTTTGAAACGATACCCCGTTCTTGAACGGAGTTCATGCAACTGTGTGATCAGCTCCTGGTAGTTTGGACCAAAAGCATGCACCTCATCGTCTTCGGCCGTGGCGGCGCAAGGAGCACCAAGGCTCTTGAAATACCCCTTTGCAAGGCAGACTGCGCTGCCGTTTTCAATGATGTAAGGATGCCTGTTGTCGAGTGTTTTACGTAATTGTTTGATCTCAGCCGCGGTTTTGCTCGAGTTGAAGATAAGAGGGATCCCTGCCGAGGCAAGGCGCTCAATCGCCGGTAAAGCGTCTTCGCAGGAATAATCGTGATGAT
>JAOUDB010000028.1 GCA_029859485.1 Desulfuromonadales bacterium
GCAGGGAGAGGACCTCTAAAGACACCTCTCAAGAAAAAACAAAAAAGGCAGGCTCGATATCGAGTCTGCCTTTTTTGTTTTTTAATTCTTAGTGCTCAACACACCCGGAGGTCATCACCACGTCGCATGAAGGACTCGTTCATTTTCAAATCAGACCATGCAAGGCTCCACCGGCAGCACCGAGTTCATCGACGCGCCTTTCAACGGCAGGATCTTCTTCAAGAGGCGGGGCATGGAATGGCTTACTCCTGGCGTCGATCACCAGGCTACCATGACAACCCCAGTGTTTAACCCGGGTAAAAGACTCGATTCCTTCAATATCACTCGCCGGGGCTGAGCGGGTGAAGGCGACCCAGAGCAGGTTATGCAGATTGCGGGCAGAGAATTCGGAGTCGTCGACAATCACCAGCAACGGGAAATCATTGATCTCGTCATCGTGTGTGTAAGAGCGACAAAATGCGGTCAGATCTGCAGCCGGAGCACCACGTTCTCCCTGCCAGGGCTCGCCCTGTACGACCAACAGTCCCGGCGCAGCGACCTGCGGCCTGGAAAAGCCCGCAGGAAGACGTAAGTTGCCGGGGATGGTCGTTGGCAGTGTCCGACGGATCGGCCCGGAAGCCGCCATCACCACCTTTGAACCGGCATTCAGACCCTCTCCTGAGTAATCGAGGGTATCGATCGTCGTGCGGGTTTGAAAGTGCAGGTCCCGCCGCCAATCAATCCGTGCCAGAAGTGACTGTAAAAACGCATCGATATCGTGAATATCCAGCTGCGGTTGGTCGGCTTCGTTAACAATCATCAGGTACTTGGCCAGGGACAGCTGACCTTGACCCAGCAAGGCGTTGGCCTGGGTGAGCAGTTCCTGCGGTTCGGAATTTTCAACGTACGGCAGGTAACGCTCGCTGCCGATAGCAAGCAAGAGAGGGTGGACACCGGCAGCATCGACAGCATGCACAGCGCGAACCCCCGGCACCAGGTCAGGAATAGCGGCCCCCGTCATCTCATGGATCAAGGCTCCGAAAGAGGTGTCTTCCTGAGGCGGTCGTCCCACGGTCGTGAAGGGCCAGATCGCGCCAGGACGATGAAAGACATGGGAGACCTTCATCACCGGGAAATCGTGAGCCAGGCTGTAATAGCCGAGATGGTCGCCGAAAGGGCCCTCCGGACGCGTTTCGCCGGGAAGGATGTGCCCCGACAGACAAAAATCCACTTCTGCGGGAGCAAGCAAACCGTTAGGTGTCTTTACGACCGGCAGACGATGGCCACCGAGTAAGCCGGCAAAGGCCAACTCCGGCATCCCTTCAGGCAACGGCATAACAGCGGCCAGGCTCAGACTCGGCGGGCCGCCGACAAATACATTGACCGGCAACGGTTGACCCTTCTCCAGAGCGGCCGCGTGGTGGACTCCGATGCCACGGTGGATCTGGTAATGCAAACCGGCTTCATCTTCGGCGTAGTCACCCCCGGAAATCTGCACACGGTACATACCAAGGTTGGAACCACGCCAACCGCCTTTACCGGGGTCCTCACTGTAAACCTGCGGCAGAGTTATAAAAGCGCCGCCATCATCAGGCCAGGAAACCAGCTGCGGTAGCTGTGCCAAGGTTGTAGCATGCTGCAGCGCGGGGCCACTCGCCGTCGTTTTTGGCAGGAGGTGCCAGGCATGCCGAGCAAGGCCGAGCGATGCCCCGAGTTCGCGAAAAGCAACCCCGGGATCGACCTTGATATCGACCAGTCGCTCTATTGCCGGCAAAGTATCCCGAAACAGGTAGCGTGCACGCTCAAGGGTACCAAACAAGTTCCCCAACATCGGGAAAGCACAACCCTTGACACGGGTAAAGAGCAAAGCCGGACCACCGGCAGCATAAACCCGACGCTGAATTGCCCCGATTTCCAGAAACGGATCCACTTCAACGTCGATGCGCTTGATCTGCTCCGTTCTTTCCAGAGCAACAACAGTCTCCTGCAGATTTCGATAACCCATGATGAGTAAATAACCTAAATGAGCTTTGCTTGGGAAAAGTATAAACTGACCAGGTCATTGTACCCAGAGTCTTTAGTGAAGACAAAAACTTTCTAAAATCATGCAGGCGGTGGTCTAAACTGTCTTGTTACCTTATACTTACATGCAATGAAGAATGAATGGCAGGCTCAAATCAACTCTCCCCCGGAAGGAAATCTAAAAAAACTGGCCATGCTGGTCTACGCGCTGCAGGCCGCCAGCCTGTTTACCGGTAGTTTGACCCTGTTTGCCGGAGTCATCATCAACTATGTCCGCATGGACGATGTCAAAGGGAGCTGGATCGAAAGCCACTTCCGCTGGCAGACGAGAACCTTCTGGTACTCGTTGGTCTGGATGGTGATCGGTGGCGTGACCGTGATTTTTCTGGTCGGTTGGGTCATTCTGTTGGCGATCTCGATCTGGATGATCTACCGCATAATCAAAGGCTGGGTTTACCTTAGCGAAAACCGGCCCATGCCTTCCTGACACCACTTCTTACCGCAGGTCAAGCAAGCACATCCTAACTACGCAGAGCCAGGTCCTGCTTCTCTAGAAGCAGAACCCGGTCGCGGAGTTCTGCCGCCTTTTCAAACTCAAGGTCCCCTGCGGCCTGCAACATCTCTGCTCGCAAACGTTTTATCTCTACATTCAAGTCGGCCTGAGAGCCATATTCGGCAAGAGCTTCGGCAGCCATGCTTTCCGGCGTTACCTCCGAAGAAAGAAGATCAAGGATCGAACGGAAGGATTTGCGCACCGTCTCCGGGGTGATGCCGTGCTTTTCGTTGTAAAGCAACTGGGTCGTCCGGCGTCTGTCGGTCTCATCGAGGCAGGCCTGCATAGAACGGGTGACCTTGTCTGCATACATGATCACTCGCCCGTCGACGTTACGTGCGGCACGGCCACAGGTCTGGATCAAGGAACGGGTGCTGCGCAAGAAACCCTCCTTGTCGGCGTCGAGGATGGCGACCAGCTCAACCTCCGGGATATCCAGCCCTTCCCGCAGCAGGTTGATGCCAACAAGAACATCGAAGACACCCTGGCGCAGATCGCGAATAATACGAATACGCTCAACAGTGTCGATATCGGAATGCAGGTAGCGGCAGCGGATACCCACTTCATCGAGATAACCGGTCAGGTCCTCTGCCATTCGTTTGGTTAGCGTAGTGACCAGAACCCGGCCCTTTGCTGCAACCACCTGGCGAAGTTCATGGAGCAAATCATCCACCTGGCTGATAGCAGGCCGGATCTCAACCGGAGGGTCGACCAGGCCGGTGGGACGAACAATCTGCTCGACGACCACGCCAGCCGCTTGAGTCAGTTCATAATCCCCGGGGGTTGCTGAGGCATAGACGGTCGGAATCCCTTTGTCGCTGAACTCATCAAAAGTCAGAGGCCGGTTATCCAGCGCAGAGGGCAGGCGAAAGCCATACTCAACCAGGGTACTTTTACGGCTGCGGTCGCCGCGATACATGCCACCGATCTGTGATACGGTCACATGACTTTCATCGATAAAAAGCAAGGCATCGTCGGGGAAGTAATCAAAAAGAGTGGCCGGCGGTGACCCCGCCTGGCGACGATCAAGATAACGTGAATAATTTTCGATCCCCTGACAGAAGCCCATCTCCTCCATCATTTCTATATCAAAAAGGGTGCGCTGTTCTATCCGCTGAGCTTCAATCAGGCGGTTTTGTCCACGCAACAGCTGAATCCGCTCACGCAACTCCTCCTGAATCTCTCGAATAGCCTGATCCAGAGTCGGTTTGGTGGCCACATAATGACTGGCAGGAAAAATCGCCGTCGACGCAAGCCGATCAATGACCTTGCCCCGCAATGGATCAATCTCACTGATTGTTTCTATCTCGTCACCAAAAAACTCAATACGCAGAGCGCGGTCTTCTTCGTAGGCAGGGAAGACTTCCACCGTATCACCGCGAACGCGAAAGGTGCCGCGGTGGAAATCGACATCATTGCGAGTGTATTGGATATCGATCAAACGACGCAGCAACTGGTTCCGATCGAGCTCCATGCCCTGCTCAAGACGGATCAGAAGGCCGTGATAAGCCTCCGGTGAACCAAGGCCGTAGATACAGGAAACCGAAGCAACGATTAATACATCGCGCCGGGTCAGCAGGCTGCGGGTCGCACTGTGGCGCAGCTTGTCGATCTCTTCATTGATCGAGGAGTCTTTTTCGATAAAAGTGTCAGTAGTGGGAACGTAGGCTTCAGGTTGGTAATAGTCGTAGTAGGAGACGAAATATTCGACGGCATTGTCGGGGAACAGTTCTTTGAACTCGCCATAGAGCTGGGCGGCCAAAGTCTTGTTCGGTGCCAGTACCAGCGTTGGTCGCTGCACAGCCATGACAACATTGGCCATGGTGAAGGTTTTGCCCGAGCCGGTAACACCGAGCAGGACCTGATGTCGATCACCACGTCGAAGCCCGGCAACCAGTTCTTCGATCGCCTGTGGCTGATCTCCCTGTGGCTTGTAATCGGTCTTTAAAACAAATTTGGCCATACTTTAAGACCGAAAGCGCTTTGCCCGGGATTAATCAGGAGCCGAGATCGACTTGGAGAATGATCTTCAACTGCACCTCTTTAACCAGCTTGCGCAAAAACGTGGAGATAACGACCTGCTTGGCTTCAGCGATTTTCGCCTCATCCTCTTCCGAGGAGAGCATGACAATCGGCACAAATTTACAGTTAGGCCTCTTCTTTGCCATAAAACACTTCAATGCATAAAATTTTACAATTATTTCATTTTCCAGGTCGTACCTTCTGGACCATCGAGCAACTGTATTCCCTTGGCAGCCAGGTCATCACGAATCTGGTCCGACCGGGCAAAATCCTTATTCGCCCGGGCTTCACGACGTTCCAGGATCAGGCTTTCGATCTCTTTGGCGCTCAACCCGGATTCCGACAGACCTTCCTGGGCGCTCCGCGCCAGCCAGGCAGAAGGTTCAGAAACGAACAGACCGAGCACTTCACCGAGACGCAACAGATCGTCACGACCTCGGCCGAGGATTTCCTGCAAACGGCCCTTCAGGGTATTTTCTTCAGCCAGGATGCGATTGATCGCGCGCACGGCGTCAAACATGTGGCCAATCGCCAGAGCAGTATTGAAATCATCATCCATAGCCGCGCGGAATCGCTCTTCGAGCTGAGTCAACCGTGCCACAGGTTCTGCCAGTGACTCCGGAACAGCGCCTTGCGGGGCTTCCTTATCAGCCTTGGCCAGGCCTTTGTCGAGCTGTGCCAGTGCTTCATAAAAACGGGTCAGGCCGTGACGTGATTCCTCGAGGTTCTGATCAGAGAAATCGATCGGTGATCGGTAATGGGCCGTCAAAATAAAGAACCTGACCACCTCGGCATCATAGCTTTTCAGAATATCGCGAATCGTAAAAAAATTGCCGAGCGACTTGCTCATCTTCTCCTGGTTGACATTGACAAAGCCGTTATGCAGCCAGTATTTGACAAAAGGCTTACCGGAAGCACCCTCTGACTGGGCAATCTCATTCTCGTGATGCGGGAAGATCAGGTCACGACCACCACCGTGAATATCAAAAGTCTCGCCGAGCAGGGCCGAACTCATGGCAGAACATTCGATATGCCAACCGGGTCGACCAGCCCCCCAGGGCGATTCCCAACTCGGTTCACCGGGCTTGGCCGTCTTCCAGAGAGCAAAATCCATCGGGTTACGCTTCAACTCACCCGGAGCAATCCGCGCCCCGGCCTGCATCTCTTCCATATTGCGTTTGGAAAGTTTCAGGTAGGAAGGAAACGTGTCGACACTGTAATAAACATCACCGGCCGACTCGTAGGCCATACCCTTGGCGATCAGGCCTTGAACTAAAGCGATGATCTGCGCTATGTGCTCGGTCGCCTTAGGCTCATGGGTCGGCTTACGCAAACCAAGAGCCGCCATATCTTCATCAAAGGCATCGATGAACTCTTCCGAAAGCGCCTGGCTGGTAATGCCGCGTTCATTGGCACGGGCAATAATCTTATCGTCAACGTCCGTGTAGTTACGAACGTAAGTCACATCATAATTGCTGTACTGCAGGTAGCGGTAAACGATATCGAAAACGATATTGGCCCTGGCGTGACCGATATGACAGTAATCGTAGACCGTCACCCCACAGACATACATCCCCACCTTATTAGGTACAAGGGGCTGGAACTCTTCTTTTTTACCTGACAATGTATTGTAAACACGCAATGACATAAGCTCTTCTCCGGGATCTTGTTGCTCTTGCTTGAGAGTGCCCGCATTTCATATCACAGAACCGGCGACAGGAAAAGGGCTCTGCTAATGAGCAAACAAACCTGGAACAACTTCAGTAATATGTTCCAGTGGCAAGATCTGGGTTGCGACAGCTCGGGCGACCGACGCTTTCGGCACGCCAAAACCGGCACAACTGGTTTCATCCTGGGCGATCGAGTGGGCCCCTTGCTTGTACATCGAGGCCAACCCTCCCGCACCATCAGCGCCCATTCCCGTCAACAAAACCGCCACCGTTGCTTAGGCTATTCTCTGCTCTGCCAAAGAACGTAAAATGGCATCGTCTATGACATATTTTTTCAGGCAAATCGGCATATGATAGGTCCAAGACCTTTAGGTTGTAATCTTAAACCAAGACTAACCTTTGGCCAACTTCGCCCAAGTGTCACGTAAGGTCACAGTGCGATTGAACGCCAATTTATCTGACTGTGAGCCTTTGCCATCGACACAGAAATAACCGAGACGTTCAAACTGGAAGCTTTCCCCGGCTTCCGCGCTGGCAAGCTCAGGTTCTACAAGGGCATCAGCAAGCACCTCGAGAGAATCCTGGTTGAGGAGCTCGCGATAGTCTCGGTCCTTCTCGGACGCAGGATCGGCAACACTGAGCAGCCGATCATAAAGACGAACTTCTACAGAGACAGCGTTTGCCGCAGCAACCCAATGGATAATCCCTTTAACCTTTTTGCGCCCTTCCGGCAACACGCCACCACCAGTCTCCGCATCATAACTGCAGCGTAATTCAGTGACCTCACCGCTCACCGGATCCTTGATCACCCCATCGCAGCGAATAATATAGCCATAACGCAGCCGTACTTCACGATCCGGCCCCAATCGGAAAAAATTCTTCGGCGGATCTTCCATGAAATCATCCCGGTCAACGTAAATCACTCGACCGAAAGGAATCGTCCGGCTGCCCATTTCAGGTTTTTTGGGATGCTTTGGTGCCGTAAACTCTTCGCTCTGCCCTTCTGGATAATTGGTGATGGTCACCTTCAGCGGACGCAAGACCCCCATGGCACGTGGCGCTATCTGATCAAGGTCCTCACGGACACAATCTTCCAGGGTGCTCATATCAATAACACTGTCGCTCTTACCGACGCCGATCCGTTCGCAGAAAGTGCGGATTGCGGCGGCGGTAAAGCCACGACGGCGCATCCCCGAGAGCGTCGGCATGCGAGGGTCATCCCAACCAGAGACATGCTTTTCATTAACCAACTCCAGCAGTCGGCGCTTGCTCATCACCGTATAGGTCAGGTTGAGGCGTGCGAACTCGATCTGTTGAGGATGATAAATCTCGAGCGCCTCACAGAGCCAATCGTAGAGAGGTCGATGATCCTGGAACTCAAGGGTACAGAGAGAGTGGGTGATCTGTTCCAGGGAGTCCGACTGACCGTGGGCGAAATCGTACATCGGATAGATGCACCAGGCATCACCGGTGCGCGGATGAGTCGCACGCAGAATCCGGTAAAGCACCGGGTCGCGAAGATTCATGTTGGGCGCAGCCATATCAATCTTGGCACGCAACACCCGTGAGCCATCATCGAATTCACCCGCGCGCATCCGTCGCAGCAGGTCGAGATTTTCGCCAACAGTGCGGCTGCGGTAAGGGCTCTCTTTACCTGGCTCCGTCAAGGTGCCGCGATACTCACGCATCTCCTCAGGGGGCAGATCACAAACAAAGGCCAGCCCTTTTTCGACCAGTTTCTCGGCAAAAGCGTACAGAGCCTCGAAATAGTCCGAAGCGTGATATTCATTTTCGCCCCAGTCAAAGCCGAGCCAGCTTACATCGGTTTTAATAGCATCTATATATTCCTGCTCTTCCTTAACCGGGTTGGTGTCATCAAAGCGCAGGTGACATCGCCCCTGGTAAAGAGCGGCCAGACCGAAATTGAGACAGATCGATTTAGCGTGACCAATATGCAGGTAACCGTTGGGCTCGGGTGGGAAACGCGTAACAACACTTTTATGCTTACCGCTGGCCAGATCCTCATCGACAATATTACGGATAAAGTTGGGGCCCAACTGCACGGGGGGATGAATCATATGAAGGATACTCCTCGAATTTCTTTTCAGTATTAAGCTAACATCCGGACCTCAACACAAATTTTCGCCCCGGACAATATCTCGTTAAACATATCAGCTATCGCTTGTGGTCATCAACACGACTGCATGTGCGGAGATCCCTTCACCGCGGCCGGTAAAGCCAAGCTGCTCTGTTGTTGTCGCCTTCACATTCATGCAGCCGCTCGGGACCTGGCAAACCTTGGCCAGGTTGACCACCATCTGGGCAACATAGGGTGCCAATTTGGGGCGTTGTGCAACCACGGTCGTGTCCAGGTTGCTGACCCGAAAACCACGGGCCTTTGCCAAACCGACGACATGCTCCAGAAGAAGCACACTGTTGATCCCTCTGTAGGTCTCATCTGTGTCAGGGAAGTAACGTCCTATATCACCAAGACCCAGAGCGCCGAGGATGGCATCAGAAACCGCATGCAGCAAAACATCAGCATCTGAATGCCCGTGCAGACCATATTCGTAGGGAATGGTAACGCCCCCCAGAACCAGGGGACGATCAGGAACCAGGCGATGAACATCGAAACCATGACCAATGCGTATCATGTCAGAGAGACCTCTCCCGCCGAGATCAAAGCCCGGGCCAGGGCCAGGTCTGCCGGCGTTGTTATCTTGATATTGTGTGGATGACCGGGAAGAACGGCAACCGGCCAGCCGCACCACTCAACCAGGGAGGCATCATCGGTGCCAAGGTAGCCACCAGCATAAGCCCGTCTGTGAGCCTCGCGAATTCTATCGCAGCGAAACGCCTGGGGGGTCTGCACCTGCCAGAGAAGGCTTCGATCCAGAGTCGAACGTACCAGCCCGTCAAACACCTCTTTGATCGTATCCTGTGCCGGAACCGCCAGGATCGCCGCACCCTCGGCGGCAGCCATTTGCACAAGTGGCCCTATCTGCTCCTGCGGAAAGAACGGACGAACACCATCGTGAATCAGAACCACATCCTGATCTGCCGCGCCACAAGCCTCCAGCCCGTTACGTACAGAGTCCTGTCGTTCTGCCCCCCCGGCAATCACGACACCGATCTTTTCCAGACGATAGCGTTCCACCAGGTCGGCCCGACAAGTGGCGACATCCTCCTCGGGAACAACCAGGTGAATTGACGAAATTTGCGGCTGATCAGCAAGCCTCGACAGCGTCTGCACCAGAATCGGCCGATCGCCAAGCTCCAGGTACTGCTTTCTCGTATCACCACCGATCCTGCGGCCGCTGCCGGCAGCAGGGATCAGAACATGAACATTCATAGGCTCTTCCTGTTGTCAGTCGTTAATATTCCAGCCTGGAGGCCAGGCCAACGACTTTGCAAGGGGTTCCAAAAACCGCTCATGTGCGCCTCAAGCTACTATTTCTATCGTATTTACCACCATTTGAAAATAATTAATTAGAAGATAGTTTCGCCGACAGTAAATAATAAGGGCCGAGTGCTCATTAGCACCCGGCCCGAAATTCTTGATTCTTTCTTTCTGAAATCAGTTGACCATATTTTCGAGGCGTTCCGTCACCATATCTTCCTCGATCCCTTCAGCAAGAGCCAGCTCCTTGACCAACAGCCTTCTGGCCAACTCCAGAACTTTTTTCTCACCATAAGAAAGTTCTTTCTCTTCCTTGATCAGGTACAGCTCGCGCAGAACTTCGGCAACATCAATCGGGTCACCCGTTTTGATCTTGTCGTTGTATTCACGCTGTCGGCGGCTCCAGGAAGCAATCGCTAAAGAGCCGATTTGCTTTTCCTCGAGGACATTGTATATTGTCTCGACTTTGTCTTTACTGATCAGAGTACGCAAACCAACCTGATTGGCATTGCCCACCGGGACCATGATGGTCATATCGTTATCAATGATGCGCAGGATATAAAAGTCGTGGGTTTGACCGCAGAACTCGCGAGACTCAATATTTTCAACAACACCGACCCCTTGTGCAGGGTATACAGCTCGGTCACCAATTTTAAACATTATTGTTAATTCTCCCTGTGGAAATAAAAACAATACCACAAGCGGCCTCTTCAGTCAAGGAAACCTAGATTATTCGCGGGTTTGTTCACACAAGAGGCTTGACAGAAAAACAAGCTGCCGAGAGGACAAAATGCGTATTGGCGTAATCGGCTCCGGAGCTCTTGGGCTTTTTTATGGAGGCCTGCTGCAACGAGCCGGACATGACGTTCATTTTCTCCTGCGTCGCAACTACCAGGCGATCACTTCATCGGGCTTGAAAGTCACTTCACCTCGTGGTGACTTCCACCTGCGACAGGTCAAGGGCTACCGCGACAGCTCAGAGATCGGCCCGGTCGATCTGGTCCTGATCGGCTTGAAAGCCTATGCCAATCAGTCACTTATTGAACTTGTCCGCCCGTTGGTGGCCAGTGAAACCACAATCCTGACCCTGCAAAACGGCCTCGGCAACGAGGAGCTGTTGGCAACGGCCTTCAACGCGCAGCAGATCGTAGGTGGAGTTGCCTTTCTCTGCTGTAACCGCGGCGAACCCGGCACAGTTCACCACCTTGACCAGGGCTCCATCCGCATCGCTGAATTCGCCCAAAAGCCCGGCAGCAGGCTCGAGGCTCTGTCCAACAGCTTCAATCAAGCGGACATCCCCTGCACCACGGGTCCCGATCTCACCCGAATCCGTTGGGAAAAGTTGGTCTGGAACATCCCCTTCAACGGCCTCTGCGCCTTAACCGGCCTGCCGACCAATCAACTTCTGGGCTGCCCGGAAACCCGGCAACTGATTACGGAAATCATGCAGGAAGTGATCGCCGCCGCCAACCGGCAAGGGTTATCAGAAGCCATCGATGCAACCGCCACCATTGAACCGATGCTACAGACAACTGCAGGCATGGGCGCTTACCGGCCAAGCATGATGATTGATCGTCAACAGGGGGCGCCTCTGGAGCTTGCCGCAATATATGCGAATCCCCTGCAGCAGGCCGCTCGAACCAACACACCGATGCCCCGGACCGCGATGCTCCACGCTCTCTTGCAGGCAACCGAGCATCCTGACCAAGACAAAAGCTGACGGCCGTTCAAGGCACAATCGCTGGCTTCTGTCAGCAGCAGGAGCCTCGACTATTCCAGGACACGGCAGAGGCCGGTCACCTTGCCGACAATCGCCACATCCAGCGTGCCGGCAGCAATGAAGATCGGCTCCATGCCGGCATTCTCCGGCTGCAGGCGAATGCGATCGCCTTCATGAAAAAAACGCTTCAAGGTGGCCTCGCCATCGATTAGCACCACTACAATTTCACCATTCTCCGCCGTCAACTGCGGACGAATCACCGCCAGGTCTCCAGCAAGGATATGCGCCTCAATCATCGAGTCACCCTTGACGCGCAGCAGAAACGCATCCCGAGATTTAACCAGCACAGAATCCACAGCGATATGCGCCTCAACTTCCTCCATCGCCAATTCCGGAACACCGGCCCGCACACTACCCACCAACGGCAAAAGGACTGAACCACGCTCGACACGATTTGTCAGGGCGATGGAACGAGAGCTGCCGGGGCTGCGGGTGACCAGGCCTTCTCGTTCCAAAGCCTTGAGGTGACGTAAGACACCGAGGTTACCGGAGACATGAAGATGACTGGCGATTTCCTGAAGGGTCGGCGGATAACCTTTGTCAGCCAGATAAGCGACCAGAAAATCGTAGACCTGCTGTTGTCGTTTCGTCAGACTGGACATGAAAGCCTCGCTTTTAAGAAAAGGCAAACTCAGTTTAAGTTACTATAAAGTAACTAACACAATTAAATAGTGAGAGTCAACAAATCAGAGGTGACGCAGAGGCAACAATTTGCGATGATAGACTCATCATGCCTGAGCCGCCCATAGACATCCTTTCGCCCGAACCGATCCACGAAGAGTGGCGGCCTTTATCCTCGCGGCTCGATGCAACAAAAGCGATCACCCTCTCAAAACGACAGATGCGCAGCTGGTCGCTGGTTCTGGCCGCACGCCACATCCCCTGCCATCCGGAGCGACGGGGCTTTGGTTGGCAGTTGCTGGTCCCGGCCAACATGCTGGCGCTGGCAGCAAAAGAACTGCGCCAGTACGAGAGCGAAAATCATGGCTGGCCCCCCCCACCCCCGCAAGAGACACCCCTGGTCGACAATCGCGCGACCACCCTCTGGATCTTGATTGCTATCGGAGTTTTCTACAATCTCACCCTGCGCGACATCAACCTCGCCGGACACTACCCCGTTAACTGGTATGAACTGGGCAACGCCCACGCCGGCAAGATCATGGACGGTCAATGGTGGCGCCTGATCACCGCTCTCACACTGCACGCCGACTGGCAGCACTTGCTGGGCAACCTTGTAATTGGAGGCGTATTCGTTTCACGCCTCTGCCGTGACCTGCGCTCCGGTCCAGGCTGGCTGTTGCTGCTGGCCGCCGGGACATTCGGTAATCTGATTAACGCCTGGCTGCAAAACCCTGCTCACCGAGCGGTTGGTGCCTCCACCGCAATCTTCGGCGCGGTCGGCATCCTGGCCGCCATCAGCATGGTGCGCTACCGTCAGAATTTGCGCCCACGCCGGCGCTGGACCTTACCGGTCGCAGCGGCCCTCGGTCTGCTCGCCATGCTCGGTGTCGGCGGCGAGAACACCGATCTCGGCGCTCACCTGTTCGGCTTCCTCTTCGGCCTGCCCCTCGGTTTCGGCGCCGAACTGGCCATAGAGAGATATGGCCGCCCCCACTGGAAGGTGAACACTTTAATGGCCATGACCAGCATCGCCATCGTCATCGGAGCCTGGTGGGCAGCCCTGAGCTGAAGAGGTTGACGGACTGTCGATTGGCGCTATTGTTCTATGAAGAGTCAAAAGTCTTAATTCTGGAGAACACTTATGAAAAGTTGGCCCTTCCGGTTTGGATTTATCGTTATCGGCGCAATCATCGCGATTGCTTATTGGCAGTTTTATCTTCCCGGCCAAGAGGAGCCGAAGCAGGTGTTCACACCGGCGCCGGTTATCGAGCCAAACGTTGAACCGGTGATCCAGCATCCGGTCACCACGACGCCTGAAGAACTGGAAAGTACTGAGCCACTCATCGATCTGGAAAAACCTCTGCCGGAGCTGAAGCAGAGTGACCTGCCGATGGCTGAGATTCTGGCCAAACTCTTTGCCGACCAGAAGTTGGACCGCTTCTTTATCCTAGAACATTTTATCGAGCGCTTCGTGGTCATGGTCGACAACCTGCCGCGCCCACAGCTACCGTCCACCCACCGTCCACTCAAGAAGACAGCGGGGAAATTCCTGGCACAGGGAGAGCGGGATCAATTGACGATCGCCCCGACCAACTATAAACGCTACACGCCCCTTATCAAGATGGGGGCCGCCCTCGACACCACACAGGTTGTTGCTGTCTACAAACGCCTCTACCCGCTCTTCCAGCAAGCCTACCAGGAGCTTGGCTACCCGAAGGCTTACTTCAATGACCGCCTGGTTGAAGTCATCGATCACCTGTTGGTCACTCCGCAGATAACCGGACCTGTTTATTTGACCCAA
>JAOUDB010000329.1 GCA_029859485.1 Desulfuromonadales bacterium
AACCGTCAACATGTGCCGAGCGAAAGTTACGATTATCGTAAGGTTGTTGAAATCTTCAATACCTTTCCCAAGGTGGAGATGTTTTTCCTGTCCAACAAGGCGCTCGATCGCCTGGTGCAGTCATTTGTCAGCTTGCAAAGACAGCAATCGGTCAAGCTGGTCGTGACCCGTAGCCTCAGCCTGCGAGGTGTCACTCTGTTGGTCATCATGCCGCGTGATTATTACAGTCGTGATGCGGTGCGGCGCATGGAGTCTTACCTGGGCCGTTTTCTCTCGGCGCAGCATGTCTCCTCGCGTGAAGTTCATTTCTATTCCGAGTATGTCAGCTTGCACTTCCGTGTTGTGCCCCAGGATGACCAGATCAGAATCGATGTTGATGCTCTGCAGAAGGTGCTGACGGATCTTGCCCGCCCCTGGGAGGAGAAACTGCGTCTACTGATCTTGCGTGGGGCAGAGGGTCGTGTCGGTTTGAACTTGTGGAGCCGGTACGCAGACTCTTTCCCGAAAGATTATAAGGAATTAATCCATCCTCGTTTTGCCATAAGGGATGTTCGCGCCATTGAGCAACTGCTTGCAACCGGCGACGACGGCTTTGATCTATGGGGCCCTTTCCAGGAGCGCCAGGAGTTCTACCGATTGCAATTCTACAGTCTTAAGGAAAGTTACCTTAATGAGCTGATGCCTTTTCTTGAGAACCTGGCTCTGGCCGTTGTGGATGAAGTTGATTTCTTCCTTGAGGTCGATGGGCGCACCATCTATGTGAAAAGTTTCGCGGTTCGTAACAGTTACCCTGAAGGCCAGCCGCTGGCGGCCCAACGAGATAACCTGCTGAAGACGCTTACCGGGTTGCGAAAGGGAATTATTGAGGATGATTACCTGAATCGACTCATGGTTCTGACCGGCCTTGACTGGCAGGAAATCGATGTTTTCAGAGCTTATCGCAACTATTACTTCCAGCTGGGAAATCCTTTCACCAAACGCCGCGTTGCCTTTACCCTCATCAACAACCCGCAAGCCGCCTTGCTCCTCTATCGCTACTTTGAAGCTCGTTTTCAACCGAGCCCTGATTGGCAGGACTCCATACAGCGTGAAGAAGAAGCGCTCATGCCGATCCGCATGGAGCTGGCGCAGACGCTGGATCAGATTCGGGATATCAACGAAGATCGTATCCTGCGTAGCTTGTTCAATCTGATTGATTCCACGGTGCGGACCAATTTCTTTATACGACGTGACGACCCGGATTATTTCCTCTCTTTCAAGATCAGCTCGATTGGTGTTATCGACATGCCGTTACCGCGATCGATGTACGATACCTATGTGCATTCCGCAACCATGGAAGGTCTCCACCTAAGAGGAGGCAAAGTCGCCCGCGGCGGCATTCGTTGGTCTGATCGTCCGGATGATTTCCGAACCGAGGTCCTGGGTCTGATGAAGACCCAGATGACCAAGAACGCCCTGATCGTGCCGGTAGGCTCTAAAGGCGGGTTTATCGTCAAAACACCATTTACCACGCGCGAAGAAGGGGGCGAGCTCTCTCGCCAAGCCTATATTACTCTGATGCGTGGTCTCCTGGATCTGGTCGATAACCGGGTGTCTGGCGAGATCGTCGGGCCGACCGGTCTGGTGGTCTATGACGATGAAGATCCTTATCTCGTGGTTGCCGCGGATAAAGGCACAGCCCATCTGCCGGATACCGCGAACGCTGTCAGTCTCGACCATAATTTCTGGTTGGGTGATGCCTTTGCCAGTGGCGGTTCGGTTGGTTATGACCATAAGAAACTCGGCATCACAGCCCGCGGTGCCTGGGAGTGCGTGAAGCGGCACTTCCGTGAACTTGGTAAAGATATCCAGAATGAAGCCTTCACTGTGGTCGGTATTGGTGACATGAGCGGCGACGTGTTCGGTAATGGCATGCTGCTTTCAAAAAAGACACGCCTGCTCGCGGCGTTCAATCATATGCACATCTTCCTCGATCCTGACCCGGACACAGCAAAGTCATGGAAAGAGCGCAAGAGGCTGTTTGATATGCCCCGTTCGACCTGGGCTGATTATAATAGCGCCTTGATCTCAGAAGGTGGTGGAGTCTGGGAGCGGGCGTCCAAGGAGATCCCACTCTCTCCGGCAATCAGGAAGTGGCTGGGGGTTCGTTACACAACCATGGAAGGTGATGAGCTGATCAGGAGGTTATTACTTGCCGATTTTGAGCTTTTGTGGAATGGCGGTATCGGCACCTATGTCAAATCGTCTCAGGAGAAGAATGCCGACGTCGGTGATCGCGCCAACGATAACGTGCGTGTCAGTGCCTCACAGGTTAAAGCCAAGGTCATCGGTGAAGGGGGCAATCTCGGCCTGACTCAGCCCGGACGTATCGAATATGCCATGTGCGGTGGCATGATTAATACCGATGCTATTGATAACTCGGCGGGAGTCGATACCTCCGACCACGAAGTCAATCTGAAGATTTTCTTCCAGACCTTGCGTGAAGCCGGGGTGATCAAAACCGAACGGACCAGGAACCATCGTCTGCAGGAAGTCGAAGAGGATGTTTGCCATATGGTTCTGGCCAACAACTACACGCAGAGTCAGTGCCTTTCTCTCGACTTAAGAAGGTGCCAGTATGATATCGACCCCTTCATTGCGCTTTCCGAGAGGTTAGTAAACACCGGCTTGCTCGATCGTAGAGGCGAATCCCTGCCTTCGATTAAGGAGCTTACGGCTCGCGGCTGCGGCTATCTGCGTCCGGAACTGTCGATCCTGCTTGCTTACAGCAAGATGCACCTCTATCAAACCCTCCTTGAAAGTGAGTTGCCCGATCAGGAGTCGACCCAAATCTTCCTGCAACAGTATTTCCCGGACAAAACCCGCAAGCGTTACAGCGGTCAGATCAAGAATCATCCTTTGCGACGAGAGATCATCGCCACCATGATTACCAACCGGATTGTGGATCAGGCCGGTTGTGCCTTTCTGAACACCCTGGTACAACAATCAGGTGCGACCATGATCCAGGGGGTCGCTGCCTACCTGGTCTTTGACGAAGTCCTGAATGGCGACGCCATTCGTAAACAGGTTGCGGCTGTGGACAACAAAATGTCTTCAGCGCGTCAATATGAGCTTCTCGAGGGGCTGGAAAGATCTCTGGCAGGACTCTGCCGTCAGATCTTCGAACAGGTCCTGCCGATGCGCCTTGATAAGGCTTGCGTCAAAGATTATCGCCAGCGCCTGAACGTCTTCCGTACCCATCTTGTCGAACTACTCCCTGAGGCAGAATGGCAGGTGTGTAAAGATGCCGCGAAAGTTATTGTGAAAGAAGGCTTCCCCGAAGAAATGGCCCTGGAGATGGCAAGTTTCCGTTACCTGGCCGGGTTCTTGCCGGCGGTCCATATTGTTGAAAAAACCGGAGCCGATCTGCTGCAAGTGACTGCTGCGGTTGGTGAAATGCGTCTGCGCCTGAAAATTTCCCAAGTGATGGAAAGTCTCAACGAATATACACCGCACGATCATTGGGACAGGGCTGCATTGGTCAGCTTGCGCAGCGCATTCATCAAGCAGGCCATTAAACTGACCCGAAGCGTCGTGGCTGCAGGGCAGGGCACGGATGCTTTCCTGGCGGGCAAACGACAACGCCTTGATGCTTATCTTTCCCTTGTAGAAACCTTGCACTCTGCTCCGCCGTCAACGACCAGTTTGTATGTCGTTCTTTTACGTGCACTTGAGGCGATTGAAGATTAGAACGTATAAATGTCTATGTGTGGACTTTATTGTCAGGGCCTGTCCCTTCGGGGGGTTATCCCTTTCTCATGAGTTTATGATTTTTAACCATTCAATCAACTTAAGGAGATTTAGTTGCTGAAAAGACAACTCGGTGCCTGCGTCACTTTTTTCCCGCAACCAACCACCCTGATCGCAACCCAGAACGGCGAGGGTGAGGTTAACCTGATGATGGCGTCCTGGGTGGGGATCGTCAGTAAAACCCCGCCAACCATCGCTGTCTCGCTCAATCGTGATCGTCATACCTATGCCAACATC
>JAOUDB010000330.1 GCA_029859485.1 Desulfuromonadales bacterium
GCCTTGGGCGGAGGTGATAATTGCTGAAGCCTGCAGGGCAAGCGAGATGCTTTCAGTAAGAAAAAGAGCTTCAGTTTCTCCGGACAGTTTTTTGCCGAGAGCTTGAGCTTCTTTCGGGTTTCGTGCATTCTCGGCTGCAACCTTGAATCCGAAAACCTTCCCTTGCTCCTTGATTTCTGCAAGCTGTTGCTCAGAACCCTTTTCCCCTTTTGTATAGAGGACTCCGACTGTTTTCACTGGCTTGATTGCTACCAGTGCCTCTACCAGTAAGCCAAGGTCGGTTTTGCTGGTTGCGCCACTGGCGTCAGATCCCGGAGCTGCAAGAGTCTTTACCACCCCCAGCGACACAGGATCGTAAACATCGGCAAACAGCAGAGGAGTGTCTTTTAGCGATTCTTTGGCGAGGCTGGTCGCCTGGGAGCCGTAGGTAATAACCAACGTTGCACCTGCGGCTTCTGCGCGGCGGAGACTGTTGGTTAAAGACATCTTGTCCGCATTGGGGGTCTGCTTGAATATCTTTAGCTTGTCTTCGCCGAAGCCGCCAGCCTGCAGAACTTTGGCCATAGACTCATGGACTTCCTGGTAGCGGGGCAGGTCGGCAGTGACGATGGCAGCCAGGATCTCTTGGGCGCTAGCCGGAGTTCCCAGGAGGGAGCTGGTGATAATTCCGGCTAAAAGGAAGATCATGGCTAAGGTCCTTGACCCTCTGCGCACTAATGTAGGCAATGTTAAATTCCTCATGTGATTTACCAACTCCTGGAAAAACTAACCATGGCCGTTTGCACTGAGCCGTCGTAATAATTGCTGTTTTTGTCGTCGTAGTCGTCATAAGTCGCTTCCATGGAGCAGGACCACTCCTCGTCTATCTTCCAGTTTACTCGGCCACGTAAACCGATTTGCTGGATGTCGAGCTCACTGATTTCTTTTAAATCGGAGCTGGTTTGTGTTCCATAATAAATGTCCGAAGAAAAGTCATAAATGTTGTACGGGTAGGGCCCTTCTACATTGAAATCAGGAGAGAAACTGGCTTCTGATTCGCTGTAATGTCCTTCCAGACGACAAGACAGCGCCTCGAGAATCTGCCAGGTCATGCCCAGTGTCAAAGTATTTATGGTCTGCTCGTAGTCGCCGCTATCATCTGCAATCGCATAATTGACAGGGCGGAAAAAGGGAAATCTGGGCACGAAATACTCACCTGTTCCAACCAGGATGCCCTGATCTATCTCGGTATGGAAATAACCGTAATTGAGATCGAAAGAAAGGCCTTCTCCGGGCGTTACGTAGGTCCCCAGGTTGATGTTCTGTTGATCCTTGTCGCGCTTGAACTCGTAATCGTACAATTCTTGCGAATCGTTTTCTTGCTTGAGGAAACGGGCGTTGGCTAAAAATCCCCAGAAAGGCGAAGGGTTGTAGCTACCGGACAGGAAAAGCTGCTGGCTGTCTTCAAAAGAAGAGCCATAGGCAGGGTCGTCGCTATGCTGGATTGATACCCAGCCACTGAACTTGAGCGCGGATTTCTCAAGCAGCCGGGCGCTGAAGCCAAGTTTCGCCAGGGTAATGGTTTCCTCGTCGGGGAGCTCCCACCTCGGATTAATTTGTATCGGGTCATTCGGGTTATTTTGATCGATCGACTCATGTTCACCGCCATGGCCGGTGTTGCTGCGATCAATGTCCTCACGGCGCAGTTCGCCTTTTAGGGTCAGATGGCGAGAGGGGCGATAATTAACAATCGCCTCGTACCAGGAGCGGGTGATGTCGACCGGATCACGAACCTCCAGAGGGTTGTTATTGGTGTTTCCGTAACTGCCGGCGCTGAACTGGTCGGTGTTGTCGCTATCCAGATCCAAAAGGCGATAGCGAAGATTAAAGGTCCAGTTCTCGCTCGGGGTATAGGTCGCGTCGGCCGCTGTCTTGTAATAGTCGGTTTCTGCCTTTACCGGAGATATTGAAGTCAGGTCAGATTCGTTTTCTCGCTTGCCAATTGTGAAACTCGCGCTTCCGACGAGTCCGCCACTGGGAGCCGTGTTCGCCTTGAGGGTGAGTTCAGTGATTTGGCTGTCGGGATCCTCGCTATGTTGAAGAGGATTCCCGGAAAAGTCTCGCCCTCGATCATGCGAACCAAAGTTGTCGCGGGGAATAGACTCGCGGTCATGGAAGGTTCTGAATAACGTTTCCAGACCGAGATCCACTATGCCCACGTGAGCATCCACTTCTGCCTTGAACTCTTCTGTGACCCGATCCACCTTGCGAGTCTTGCTTTGCATGTGACAGGCGGTAGCGCAGTTTTCGCCGACAAAACGCAGCTGTTTGTCGCCCTTTTTTTCATAACGCCAGTAGGCCAGGTTAAGGTGTGCGGGATAGGTTGGATGCTTGACCCTGACTTTGAATTCGTTGGTGTCGAGCTTTAAACCGTAATCATCCTTCGGATTTTGGTCAGTGTAGAAGGTGCGCATGACATCATTGCCGAGCGAGTTGGTAAACTCGCCGTCAGGGCGACTCCCTTCTGCGGGCGTTCCGCTTGGCACACGGACGAGCGGAGGGTCCGGAACTGCTGCGGTTGGCTCTCCACCCGTGTAGCCATTGTTATAGGGGATATGATCAAGGTTGTGGAAGAAACGTTCGGACCTCAGATTTACTTGAGCGAGTCCTTTGCTGTTGAGATTCAGCTCTCCTGAGTAGTCGTTTTCATTGAGGTAGTCGAAGTTAAAGTTCAGAAAATAAGAGCCCTGATCTGTTGCCAGGTCGACATTGAACAGTGGGCTTGATTTCAGGCTGTCGTATTCGAGTGCGCGGGAAGGATTGTTGTCCTCGCTGACGCCGCGGTAGCCGGCAATGATATTAATGTCGGTCTTGCTGTTCTCTTCTGCCTTGATTTCGTCCATGTCAGCCAATGCTATGTTTGCGCCGATCCCCGTAAGGAGTAAAACAGACATTGTTGTACCGATAAGCTTATATATCTTCACAGTTGCCTCCTGATCCCATTAAAAGTTGCACGAGTATCTTAACGCGAGATGAAAGAGCCTCGGCCATGCGCGGACGGTATGTCGGTGCCGTGTATGGATGTATGGCAGTCTGTACATCGCGAGAAAAAAGCCTGCTTCATCTCTGTGCTGCCAAGCGTGCCCATGTCGGATTGTGGTCCGTGGTGTCCCGCGTGGCACTGCATGCACAAGAAAGGCTGCGCGACTTCCAATAGCGGATCATTGGGAGAGCCATGTGGCCTATGGCAGTTTGTGCACTCTTCGGTGACATCGGCATGTTCATAGACGAACGGTCCCTGGTACTCCATGTGACATTTTGTGCATAGGGCCTTGGTTGTGATGCCCTTGAGATTGTTGCGATTTGTGGAATTGTGCGGATCGTGGCAATCGGTGCAGGTCATCTTGTGTTCGGGAACCGGATGGTGGGAAAACTGTGAGAACTCCATTTTGGTCTGCATGTGACAACCGGTGCAGAGATCTTCTTGATCGTGGCGGCTGACTTTCTGCTGGGGGCCCTTGTGCAACTTGTGACAATCAAAGCAGCTGACGTCGTTGAGCGCATGTACGCTGGAGTTCCAGCTGTTCAGGTTTGGTGTGGATGCTGCCGAGTGGCATTTTAAGCAGATCATCGACTGGGCTTGTGCAGGGAACTCTTTTAGCGGCAGCAGTGTTTTGAAGTCACAGACTTTTTGTTCGGCAGCATGCTCAACGGCTTTGCTTCCAGGACCGTGACATGATTCGCAGTTGACCAACGGTAGCCCGGTGTCTTCGGAGATCTCGTCGCCATGAACTGAGCGTTTGAAGTCCGAATGGGTTTTGTCGTGCTTGTGGCAGCTGGCGAGACAGTTTTCGTCGCCTACGTAATTAGATTCCAGGTCACCAACCAGGATGGTTTCGTAGTCTCTGACCGGAGCGATAGGTTGAGATGACTTTAAGGTGGCCACGTCAGTACAGGCGACGATGAAGAGACTTGCCAGGCACAGATAGAGCATTATTCGATGTTTCAAGATAGACCTCCTGATGAAAAATCCCGAACCTTTG
>JAOUDB010000029.1 GCA_029859485.1 Desulfuromonadales bacterium
TGTCATCAGCTTGTTATCCCCGAAGGTCTTGCTAATATTAAACTGCATGCGGTTGGCTTTTCGGCACGCTAAATTTTCCAAAGGGGGCGATTTGAATGTCAGTCAACGAACTCATGCTCGACGAAAATGTCTTGGTTATTACACCTGAAGAATCTTTGAAGTTAACTGACTTTGAAAGGCTTGCCAAAGAAATTGATCCGCACATAGAAGCGAAGGGCACACTTAATGGCCTGATGATCTGCAGCAAAGTCTTCCCTGGTTGGGATAACTTCATAGAAGTACTCTCCCATATAAGGTTCATCAAAGATAACCATCATCTTATTAAAAAAGTTGCAGTCGTGACTAATAGTGAATTCTTGTCTGTTTTGCCACGAGCTGCCAGCCATTTTTTTCGTGCCGAAATTAAACACTTTTGCTACCAGGATAAAGATGTTGCCCTTGATTGGCTCAAGTCAAGCGATACCTGACAAAGGGTTTTCATCAAAAGGAAGGTGACAACTGCCCTGAGCTAATAATTAATCAAACAGAATCAGAGATTCTTAAAGCTCACGACTTCTGCGATGAAAAACGGCTTCTTGTTGATAGAGATATTTAGGAAGCTCGTTGTTCTAAATCAGAGACTCAGTTGCGAAATCAATTGGAGTGACTTGAAGGATTTCTTTTTAGAGCAGGCATAGCCATTGAAACTTCAAAATGAGAAATTAGCAGGGCAGTGATAAGTGATGTGATAACAACTGTTAGTACGCCGTTTAAGACTGCACTAAACACAACAATAAATCCAAAAGAATAGACAGCAAAACCACCAGGAATATTTATTTTTGAATTTGTCTTTTTTCAGCAGGATCTACATCAAAGCTACGTCTTTTGCCACAAACCCAACAAATACTTGTGCCGTATAAGAAGCTTACTGTTGCTGTTACAAAACAAAACATTCCGCGAACCATGTCAAAAATAAACCAACCTTTCGCTAGGAAGGGCCAATTATACTCTCACAAGACTAATTATAAAGACTTTTAATCTAGAAGCAAAGACTCTCCGATGAACAGTTAATTTCTTAAAAGTCACGGTTCACAGCAAAAGAAAGCCCCAACCTGATCACGAGGTAGGGGCTTTCCTTATAAGTATTACGGCAAGTCATTCTTACATGGCCTTAGGAATTATAGTACGTAGGATTAGGCGAAAGATTGGTATGTTCTCTGTACACTAGGCCGCCCAAAAGTGCCACAAAACACCAATGGTCGCGCCAGATAAAAACGCGTAAAGATCTGTTTTTGTGATGGTTTTTATCTGTTATGTTTTGTGATGGCTTGTATGAATTAGGATCGTTAATCTGTTGTTCTGTGACTACTGATAAAATTATAAAAACAACCCCTCCATCAATTCAATACGGTGCTTGTCAACAACCTAAAACGGCCTGACAGTTCTGCCAGGCCATTATGGAAAATGTCGCACCTCTCGGATGCGTCTTACTTGGCGGAAGCTTCTTGCTGGTAGAGATGGACATCGCGCTGAGGGTAGGGGATGCCAATACCTTCTTCATCAAAGCGTGTTTTAATCGCGGCGTGCAGGTCGAAATGGACCCCCCAGTAGTCCGCTGCGTTAACCCATGGGCGAAAGGCGAAGTTGACACTGTTGTCGGCCAAAGCAAGTACACCGATCGTCGGGGCAGGGTCTTCAAGTATCCGGCTTTCTTTGGCGAGGATATCTTCAAGGACCTTCTTAACATGGCTTAAGTCCGCATCGTAGCTTACGCCGATAACCATGTCGATGCGCCGGGTCGATTTGGTCGAATAGTTGATAATGTTATCGCCGATCAACTTGCCGTTTGGAACGTAGACTGTCTTGTTGTCACCTGTTTTTAGTTGGGTAGAGAAGACGTTGAGAGTTTCGACGACACCGAGAACACCTGCCGCTTCAATAAAGTCGCCCGCTTTGAATTGTTTGAAAATCAGAATCATAACGCCTGCGGCGAAGTTGCCGAGTGAATCTTTCAGGGCCAGGCCAATAGCCAGGCCGGCGGCACCAACAACGGCGATCAGCGAAGTGGTTTGTATGCCCAGCTTGTTTAATGCCGCGATTACTGCAAAGGTTACGACGAGCGCGTTAATCAGGTTTTCGACAAAGCCGGTCAGAGCCTGGTCGGCATCACGGCGCTCCATCAGGCCTTTGACCAGCCGGGCAATCATCTTGGCGCCCCAGAAACCGATAGCGAGAATAATGATAGCGTAAGCGATGTTTGTGAACATTTGTGTCGCCACTGAAACCTCCTGTGTCATCTTTAACTCCTTAACTGAAAGTCGTTGGGATTGTTGATTAAGTAAATTGTCTGCAATTTTGTCGGAATAAAAACCTCGTCTTATTACATATCGTAACGTTTGATTTTTTCAACCAGGGTCGTGCGATTAAGGTTCAAGAGGGCGGCGGCGCGGGCCTTGATGTTTCTCGATTTCTCCATCGCCTGTTTGATTAAGGTTCGTTCGACCTTTTCTAAGGTTTCTGCGAGGTCGAGGCCTTCCTCGGGGATATGCAAGATCGGGAGGTTGCCCTTTCCCTCCACAGTGCCGCTGATTCTTGAAGGGAGGTCGTTTTGGCCGATCACGTCGCTGTCAGTCAGGGCGATAGCGCGCTCAATGACATTCTCCATCTCTCGAACATTTCCCGGCCAGCCGTAGTTTTCCAGAGCTCGAACGGCCTCAGTGGTCAACTCCAATTGTGGCCGGTTCATGTCAATACATATTTTTTTTAGGAAATGCTTGGCCAGCAGTGGAATGTCCTCACGGCGATCCCGGAGTGGTGGCAGGAGGATGGGGATAACGTTCAGGCGGTAGTAAAGGTCTTCCCGGAACTCACCAGATTTGACACGTTCCTCAAGGTCTGAGTTGGTTGCTGAAATGACACGGACGTCCAGGCGGACTTTAAGTGAAGATCCGACCCGTTCCACCTCCTGTTCTTGAAGGACTCGCAGCAGCTTCATCTGCAGATGGAGAGGCATGGTGCCAATCTCGTCGAGAAAAATAGTGCCCTTGTTGGCGACCTCGAACTTCCCCGGCTTATCGGCGATGGCCCCGGTGAAGGAGCCACGGACATGGCCGAAGAGTTCGCTTTCCAGCAGGTCTGCCGGGATGGCTCCACAGTTGATGTCTATAAAAGGTTTCTCTCTGCGTGTGCCGTTATAATGGATAGCACGCGCTACCAACTCTTTACCCGTCCCTGACTCACCGAGGATCAGGACTGTCGAGTCCGTATGGAGCATTTTCTCCATTCGGGAAAAGACCGGCTGGATGGCTGGGCTGTTGCCAATGATGTTGTCGAACTTGTATTTTCCACGTAATTGCTGGCGAAGGTAAAGGTTCTCAGCGACCAGTCTGCTCTGCTTGACGGCCTTGGCGATCAGAACTTTTAATTTCTCAAAGTTGAGGGGCTTAGTGATGTAGTCAAAGGCTCCTTCTTTCATCGCCTCGACTGCTGTTTCAGCTGACGCATTGCCCGTGATGAGAATGACGCTACTGGGAATGGCGTGCTCTTTGACGTGCTTGAGGATGTCTATACCGCTGACGCCTGGCAGGAAAAGATCGGTAATGATGACATCATAGCCCTTTACCGAGAGTAAACTCAGCGCATCTTCGCCCGCGCCGACAGTGTCTACTCGATAGCCCTCGCGTTCCAGCAGCAGGGTGAGACTTTCGCGACTACCTGCTTCGTCGTCTATGAAGAGAATCTTTGCCGAATCGCTCATAATCTTTAAAGCGTTCCCTTTGCTGATCTCTTGTGAAAGTGCGTCATGAATTTGACGTTATTGGCAAACTATCATGGAGATTAAGGGTTTGCAAGAATATTTGAGAACGCCTGATGATTAACCGTTTTTCAAAAGAGAAGGGCAACGTCTGGTTCGCTACCTTAAAATCCTTAACCTGAAAAGTTTGTCAGCTCCTCTGTTGTTCGCTGTCACTGAATTGCTGGCTTTCGAATCAAGATATTTTTTATCAGTTATTTCAGAGGCTTGAAAATAGAACGGTTTTTTGCTTGACATGCGCCCTTGCGTTTTGCTTAGATTGCGCCACCGGATAATGGCGTAAGTATTTAAATTCATTGAAATTTTTTATTCATACTAAATATTTAGCACGGCTATATTTTTTTAGTTTACATAAATGCCCCGTGCTTGAATCCCTTCAGGAGTGTAATCGATATGCCTATTAAAAAATTCCGTAAGGTTATGGCTGCAAACCGTGGTGAAATTGCAATCCGGATCTTCCGTGCGTGTACGGAACTTGGTATCAATACGGTGGCTATCTATTCAGAAGAGGACAAACTGTCTCTGCATCGTTACAAGGCTGACGAGGCCTACCAGATCGGCAAGGGCAAGGGTCCGATAGATGCCTATCTGAGCATTGACGAAATTATCGATCTGGCGCGAAAGAAAGATGTTGATGCGATCCATCCGGGCTATGGCTTCCTTTCAGAAAATGCTGAATTTGCAGAAGCATGTGAGCGCGCCGGTATCGTCTTCATTGGTCCTACTCCGGAAATCCAGCGTCGTGTGGGAGATAAAATCTCCGGTCGTAAGGTTGCCGTGGATGCCGGGGTTCCAGTTGTTCCAGGAACAGATGATCCGATCAAGAGCGAAGAAGAGGCATTGATCTTTGCCAAATCTGCCGGTTACCCGGTTATCGTCAAGGCGAGTTCAGGTGGTGGTGGTCGCGGTATGCGCGTGGCGCAGAATCAGAAAGAACTTCTTGATGGACTCAAGTCGGCTGCCTCAGAGGCCAAGGCGGCATTTGGTGATGCCACGATCTTCCTGGAGAAGTTTGTCGAGGATCCAAAGCATGTTGAAGTGCAGATTCTCGGTGATAACCACGGCAATATCGTTCATTTCTACGAGCGGGATTGCTCTATTCAGAGGCGCCATCAGAAGGTTATTGAGATTGCGCCTTCACTCTACCTTAACAACAAGAAACGCAAAGAGGTCTGCGATTATGCTCTGGCTCTTGCCAACCACGTTGGCTATCGCAACGCCGGTACAGTTGAGTTCCTCATGGATAAGAAGGGCAACTTCTACTTCATCGAAGTGAATCCGCGCATCCAGGTTGAGCATACTGTTACAGAGTTGGTCACCATGCGCAACCTCGTGCAGGCCCAGATTCGTATTGCTCAGGGCCATAAGCTCTCGGACCCGGAGCTTGGCATCAAGAGCCAAAAAGATATTGAACTGCGCGGCTACGCAATCCAAAGCCGGATCACAACTGAAGATCCAGCCAACAATTTCGCTCCTGATTTCGGCACGATCAAGGCTTATCGTACGGCGGCCGGTTTTGGCGTGCGTCTCGATGCTGCCGCCGGTTACGCCGGGGCGATCATCTCTCCCCATTATGATTCCCTGCTGGTCAAGATCTCTACCTGGGGGCTGACCTTTCCGGATGCCTCCAGAACAATGCATCGCGCACTGCAGGAATTCCGTATCCGCGGCGTTAAGACCAATATTGGCTTCCTTGAGAAGGTCATCACTCATCCGGTCTTCCTCGCAGGCAACTGTGATACCTCGTTTCTGGATCAGCATCCCGAAGTCTTTCAACTCCCGGTTAAAAAGGACCGCGCCAACAAGATCCTCAGCTATATCGGCCACACCACGGTCAATGGTTACCCGGGTATCATACCGGAGAAGCGCCTTAAGTTCTCCGATCTGCGCGAGCCAGAAATCCCGGAAGTCGAATATGGGCAGCAACACCCACGCGGAACCCGCGATATCCTGCTCGACAAGGGTCCGGAAGGTTTGGCCCGTTGGGCGCTCAAGAACCGGAAGTTGATGATTACCGACACCACCTGGCGTGATGCACACCAGTCACTGATGGCGACGCGTTTTCGGACTCATGATCTTGATCTGATCGCCGAAGCAACCGCACACCTGGGTGGCGGTCTTTTCTCCCTCGAAATGTGGGGTGGGGCGACCTACGACGTGGCCATGCGCTTTTTGACTGAGGACCCATGGGAGCGTCTCGAGCGTCTGCGTAAAAAGGTGCCCAATATCCTGTTCCAAATGTTGCTGCGCGGCTCCAACGCGGTGGGCTATACCAATTATCCTGACAACGTGGTTCAGGAGTTCACGGTCAAGGCTTCTGAAAGCGGTATCGATGTTTTCCGGATCTTCGACTCCCTGAACTGGACCAAGGGCATGCAGATCGCCATGGAGGCCGTACGCGAGCGTACCAATTCGGTTTGCGAAGCCTCCATGTGTTACACCGGAGATATCCTCGACCCCAAACGCGACAAGTACCCTCTTGAGTACTACGTTAATCTGGCTAAAGAGCTGGAGAACATGGGTGCCCATATTCTGGCGATCAAAGATATGGCCGGACTGCTCAAGCCGTTTGCTGCAGAAAAGCTGGTCAAGGCCTTGAAGAACGAGATTGGCATTCCGATTCACCTCCACACTCATGATACTTCGAGCAATGGTGGTTCCATGTTGATGATGGCCGCCCAGGCCGGCGTTGATATTGTAGACGTTGCGCTTTCGTCAGTGTCGGGTCTGACTGCACAACCGAACATGAATGCTTTACTTGCGACCCTCGAAGGCTCTATCTGGGATCCGCAGCTGGATCAGGGGGGTATGCAGAAACTGGCCAACTACTGGGAGACAGTACGCACCTATTATGAGCCTTTTGAGTCTGAACTGCGCAGCGGAACTGCTCAGGTTTACTATCACGAAATTCCCGGTGGTCAATATTCCAATTACAAGCCGCAGGTCGAAGGCCTCGGTCTTGGTCATCGTTGGGAAGAGTGCAAAGAAATGTATCGCAAAGTCAACGACCTCTTTGGTGATGTCATCAAGGTCACCCCGTCGTCCAAAATCGTTGGCGACATGGCGATGTTCCTGGTGCAGAACAACCTCGAGCCGGAAGATGTCTTTACCAAGGGCGCAGATCTGGCTTTCCCACAGGGTGTGGTCGATTTTTTCAAAGGCATGATCGGGCAACCGGTTGGTGGCTTCCCTCCGGAATTGCAGAAGATAATCCTCAAGGGAGAGCAGCCTCTCACCTGTCGGCCAGGTGAATTGCTTGAACCTGTTGATTTTGCCGCCAAGCAGGAGGAGCTGCAGACCAAGCTCGGCCATAATGTCAGCGAGCGCGATGTTCTCTCGGCCGTACTCTATCCGGGTGTTTTTGAAGAGTATGATCGGTTTCGCCAGGAATACAGCGACACCTCTTTCCTGCCGACTCCGGTCTTCTTCTACGGGCTGGATGTCGGTGATGAGGTCAGCATAGACATCGAGGCCGGCAAGACCCTGATTATCAAGTTGAACGCTGTTGGCAGAGTCCATGAAGACGGTACGCGTAATATCTATTTTGAGCTGAATGGAGAACCACGCGTGGTGAAGGTCAAGGATTTGTCCGCTGAGACTGATGTCGTCAGCCATGAAAAAGCTGATCCTGCCAATGTCAAACATGTTGGCGCGCCCATGCCGGGAAAAGTCTTCAAAATCATGGCTGTTGTTGGTGAAAAAGTTTCAGCAGGTGAGACTTTGCTCACTACTGAAGCGATGAAGATGGAAACCAACGTCAAGGCCAAGGTTGATGGAGTGGTCGCGGAAATTCGATTTGGTGAGGCTGATCAGGTTGACCAGGGCGACCTATTGGTTATTCTTGAATAGCGTAAGCTCTCGAATTGGGGGAGGGGGAGTGTGGTGAAAATCTTCACTTCCCTCATTTGAGAAAAAATGATATTTCTTGTGACTGATAAGTTTTTATTAACTTGAAATTATCATGATGCGGGGATGAATCTTATGTCAATAAACTGGCTGCTTCTGGGTGGACACCAATCACAAAAACGCGAGGTGATTCCTGACCAGGATGGGCAGAAAACTGGAGTGGTCACCGAGTGCTATTGTCCCAATGGGCATTCGGTCCTTTCCGATGAGCACAAGTTCCAGGGCCATCCGGGACTCTCACTCATGCTTAAGAGCAAAACGAGTGAAGGTTTGCTCGTCATCAGTCCGGTCCTTGGTGACCGGGATAGAAACTTTGTAGGCTTTGAGAGAAAAGCCGGCGAGGTTGTCGATATCTGTTGCCCGACCTGTTCGGAAGCTTTTCCAATCTACAACCAGTGTCCCTGCGGTGCCCACCTTGTCGCCCTCTTTACGTCACCCAAGGCTCATTTTGCTCAGTGCATCGGTATTTGCCAGCGCCTGGGTTGTCTGCACTCGGAGCTGCTCAGCGAGCGTGATCTTCGTCTTTACAGCCGGCAGGATTATCTCTGATCTGTCGGCTTCCATGTAAATCTTGCTTAGCGAGTTGTTATCTCTTTTTGAACTCGCTTTCCCTTAGTCCTCAATTTTTTTGTCATATAATCCAGTGACACGATCTTTTCCTCCTGCAATCTTTGGCCTTTCGTCCTTTCGATTAAATCTTGACGCGTGAAGTGCTATCCCTTATAACAAAATACTATTGAATTGGTCTGGAATCTGGATTCGTTGAACTTCTGACGTTTTCAGGTTAAACAACATGTTGATTTTCTAAAGGAGGCAGTATGCGTAAGACAGTACTCAAAAAGCTTATCCTGGTTGCTCTGTTGAGCATGGTTGTTCCCGCAACAGGTTTTGCTGCGGATACAATCAAGATTGGTGTAGCTGGTCCTCATACGGGCGATCTCGCCCCTTACGGCATCCCGACCAAGGAAGCCGCAGAGATGGTTGCTGACCAGGTCAACGCCGCTGGCGGTGTTCTTGGTATGCAGGTAGAAGTTATGCCGATGGACGATCAATGTAAGCCTGAGATTGCGACCAATGCTGCGACCAAACTGGTTTCTCAGGGTGTTGACGTGGTTATCGGTCACGTTTGTTCCGGCGCGACCAAAGCTGCTCTCGGTATCTACAAAGAAGCTAACATCATTGCCGTTTCCCCTTCGGCAACCAACCCACCTCTGACCCAGAGCGGTGACTATCCAAACTTCTACCGCACAATTGCTCCTGATGATGATCAGGGTAAGCTTGCTGCTGAATTTGCGACCGACAAGCTTGGTGCCAAGAAGATTGCTATCCTTCACGACAAAGGTGACTACGGCAAAGGTTTTGCCGATTTCTCCAAGCAGTTTGTCGAAGCCGGTGGCAAAGCTGAGGTTGTCCTGTTTGAAGGTGTCACTCCCGGAGCCATGGATTACTCAGCTGTCGTACAAAAAGTTCGTCGTGAGGGTGCTGATGCGGTTATCTTCGGCGGCTACCATCCTGAGGCCTCCAAGCTGGTTTCTCAGATGAACAAGAAGCGCATGAAAATTCCCTTCATCGGTCCCGACGGTGTTAAGGGCAACGGTTTCCTCGAAATCGCTGGCAAAGACGCTGAAGGCGTTTACGCGACGGGTCCGATGGATGTTTCTGCCTATGCTGAAAACCAGCAGGCAAAAGCTGATTACACCAGCAAATATGGCAAAGAGGCTGGGACCTTCTTTGATCAGGGTTATGCTGCTATGCAGGCGATTCTGAATGCAATTGAAGTCTCCGGCGGCACCGACTATGCCGGACTGGAAAAAGCTCTCAAGAGTTCTTATGTTGAAACTGCCGTTGGTAAGATTAAGTTTGATGCCAAAGGTGATGCTGAAGGCGTCGGCTTCTCTGTCTTTCAGGTACAAGGTGGTCAGTTCGTTGAGCTGAAGTAGTCGGCTGGATGTGAATTGTTTAAAGCGGGGGATAGGCTTAGCCTATCCCCCAGTTTTTTGTGTTATAACTAAGCAACAAGAAGTAACAAGTAAAAGCAACCGGGTCGTCGGTTGTAATCTTACCTTTAAGGACAGTGGAAAACATCGATGGAATATTTTCTTGAACTCTCAAGTAGCGGTTTGGTCCGAGGCAGTATTTACGCCCTGATCGCGCTGGGTTACACGATGGTATACGGCATCATCCAGCTGATAAACTTCGCCCATGGTGAAATATACATGATTGGTGCTTTCGTTGCCCTGATCGTTTCCGGGGTGCTGACGATCTATGGTTTTTCCGGGGTCTCTATTCTTATCTTGGCTGCCCTGATCGCTGCGATTTATGCGGCGGCTTATGGCTATACCCTGGAAAAGATCGCATATCGACCTCTGCGGAATGCTCCACGACTCTCGCCATTGATCAGTGCTATCGGTATGTCGCTGTTTCTGCAGAATTATGTTCTTCTCGCACAAACCCCTGATTTCCTGCCGTTTCCTGCGCTCATCCCGGATTTCGATTTTATGGAGCCGATTGCGCATATCATGGGTTCGCCAGAGTTGGTGATTCTGGTGACAAGTGCTGTCAGCATGGTTGCTTTGACTGTGCTCATTAAATATACCCGAATCGGTAAAGCAATGCGGGCGACACAGCAGGATATGACCATGGCTCGCCTGGTTGGTGTCAATGTCGACAATGTCATCTCAATGACCTTTATTATCGGCTCTGTCCTGGCGGCAATTGGTGGTGTCCTTGTTGGTTCCTACATCGGCCAGATCAACTTCTATATCGGTTTTATGGCAGGCGTGAAAGCTTTTACAGCCGCGGTTCTTGGCGGTATTGGCAACATTCCCGGTGCCGTTCTTGGTGCCCTGGTTCTGGGCCTTACCGAGGCATATGCCGCTGGCTATATCTCGAGCGCCTACGAAGATGTTTTTGCCTTTGGTGTCTTGGTGCTTATCCTGATATTGCGTCCTTCCGGGCTGCTTGGGAAAGCCGTCAAACTGAAGGTCTGATCCTAAAAAGATGGTGTGAATACAATGGTGAATAATGTTAAACAATCTGTCCTGATTGCACTCTGGTTTGTGTTCCTGACCTTCCCATTGCTGGTGGTTAAGGTTAATACACTCAAAAATATCGTTGAGTGGCGCTGGATAAATATGCTGTGGGTTGCTATTGGCGCTTTTGCGCTGTCCATCGTGTGGCGCTGGGCAATGGCTCAGCGACAACTCAAAAGCAAGAAGGCTGAACTGGGCGAAGAAGAGTTGGCCAAGCCCGGTTTTGGACTGAGATTGCTAGAAGATCCGAAAATCTTCAAGCCGTTTCTTGTGGTGCTTGCCCTGGTGACCCTTGTCTTCCCCCTGGTTGTCGACATCTACCAAACTAATATCATGGTTCTGGCCCTGATTTTCGTGGTCCTCGGTCTTGGCCTCAACGTCACGGTTGGCCTCGCTGGCCTGCTGGACCTCGGTTATGTCGCTTTCTTTGCTGTTGGTGCTTACACCTATGGCGTCTTAAACAGCTTCTTTGGCTTTGGCTTCTGGATAAGTCTGCCGATCGGTGGCTTGATGGGTGCCTTGTTCGGAATCGCTTTGGGCTTCCCGATATTGCGCTTGCGAGGTGATTACCTGGCAATCGTAACTCTTGGCTTCGGCTCTATCGCCAAGATTGTGATTGAAAACTGGGAAGAGGTCTTTAACGGCGCCAAGGGCATCGCCGGTATTCCTCGTCCAGGGTTCTTCGGTGCGGAAATGACTATCACCGCCGCAACGACCTATACCTATTATTTGATGATTCTGATGGTTGTCTTCGCCATCTTTATTACCAATCGACTCAAAGACTCGCGTATCGGGCGTGCCTGGATGGCCTTGCGTGAGGATGAAATTGCCTGCGTGGCCATGGGCGTTGATATGGCAAAAACCAAGTTGGGTGCCTATGCTTTCGGTGCTTTTTGGGCTGGCCTCGCTGGCGTTATCTTTGCTTCGCGAAATACTTACATCAACCCCAATAGTTTCACCTTCATGGAATCAGCTCTGGTTCTTTCCATTGTTGTCATGGGAGGCATGGGGTCGATCGTCGGTGTTATTATCGCGGCCTTGGTGCTGATCCTGATGCCTGAATATTTAAGAGCCTTTGCTGAATACCGAATGCTGATGTTTGGTGCGGTGATGGTGCTGATGATGATCTTCCGTCCCGAAGGGTTGATTGCCAACGTGCGCCGGAAATACACTGGTCGCAAGGTGACGACGGAGGGTGCCAATGTCTGAAATGAATAACACGTTGCTGGAGGTCAATGACCTGACCATGGACTTTGGCGGCTTGCGTGCTGTCGATTCTGTTTCGCTGAACGTCTGTGCCGGTGAGATTGTCGCCTTGATCGGCCCCAACGGTGCAGGAAAGACAACCTTCTTCAATTGCGTAACCGGGATTTATAAGCCGACCAATGGTGATGTTCTGGTTCATCCACCCGAAAAGAAATCGCAGAAAATCAACGGGTTCAAGTCTAACCGGGTTACGACAATCGGTATGGCGAGAACGTTTCAGAATATTCGCCTGTTTCAGAATATGACGGTTCTTGAAAACGTTATGATTGGTCGTCACTGTCGGACCACAACGAATATTGTTGGTGCTATTTTACGCGGCAAGAAGACCAAGCGTCAGGAACGGGAAACGGTTGAACGAAGTTATGACCTTCTCGAGAAGGTCGGCCTGCTTGATGATGCCGATGAATTTGCCAAGAACCTGCCTTACGGAGCCCAGCGTCGACTCGAGATAGCCCGTGCCATGGCGACCGACCCTTTCCTCCTATTACTGGATGAACCTGCTGCAGGCATGAACCCGCAGGAGACCAAGGATCTCGACGAACTGATTGTTCGCATACGCGACATGGAGAAAATCGCGATCCTGCTCATTGAGCACGATATGAAACTGGTTATGAATATTTCTGATCGAATTTACGTTATGGAATACGGCAAGGAAATTGCGCAAGGGGCGCCAATGGATATACGAAACAACCCGAAGGTCATCGAAGCTTATCTCGGGGAGGAAACCGATGCTTGAGCTACGTAATGTCGACACCTATTACGGAAATATTCAGGCACTTAAAGGTATTTCCATTGATGTAAACGAGGGTGAGATTGTTACTTTGATCGGCGCCAACGGAGCCGGCAAGAGTACCACCTTGATGACGATCTGTGGTGTGACGCCGCCGCGAAGTGGTGAGATTTCCTTCAAGGGTACGCCGATCCATAAGATGTCGACAGAAAAGATCGTTGCCATGGGCCTCGTTCAGGTCCCTGAGGGTCGGCGTATCTTTCCGACCATGTCAGTTCTGGAGAATCTGGAGATGGGGACTTTTCTGCGTCGGGATAAAAGTGATATCCAGAAAGATATTGATTATGTTTTTGATCTTTTCCCGATTCTGGCCCAACGCCGTTCCCAGATGGGCGGAACCTTAAGCGGTGGCGAACAGCAGATGTTGGCAATTTCTCGAGCTTTGATGGCTCGTCCCCGTGTTCTTTTGCTCGATGAGCCTTCTTTGGGCCTGGCCCCTTTGATCATCAAGCAAATCTTTGAAATTATCAAGAAGATCAACCAGGAGCAGAAAACCACGGTTTTCCTGGTTGAGCAGAACGCCAATCAGGCTCTGAAATTAGCAGATCGAGGTTACGTTATGGAAAATGGTCATATTACCCTGACTGATACTGCTGCCAATCTGCTGGATAACGAACAGGTTAAATCGGCTTACCTGGGACTATAGCTTCAAGGCATTGATTGTTCGCTATTAAGGACGCGGGAGTGGTTGATAATCAACCACTCCCGCTTTCGTTTTAGAGGTGCTGGAGTGTGTAGGGGCCGTCGAATAGTCATTAACCAGGGCCGTCGAGGAGGTCAGCTAAAAAATCAACAAAGCCTTCCGTCAGCCCCTCTATATCGACGCCAAAGAAGTAGTAAGCTATGAACAGGGCAAAGGCACAGACAATAATTGGTACGATGATCTTTTTCATGAAGTTCTCCTTGGACTAGATTATAACGGCAAGTTTCTACTTTTCCAGTCACATATAATTAATAAATAAATTACAGATGAAATAATTAATATTTTATAAGCTAATAAATATTAAAATAACAATAAATAAACTTAAGTGT
>JAOUDB010000331.1 GCA_029859485.1 Desulfuromonadales bacterium
TTTTGCAACCGCGTTCTCGGATTCGTCAACGCTCCGGCGCTGATGCAACGTCTGGTCGCAGTGTTGCAAGGGGAAAGCGTCGACGTTGGTGAGTACCAGGAGAAACGTGACCTTATCTATAATCACCTGACCGGACTCGGCTTCAAAATGGTCAAACCAGGGGGCGGCTTCTATCTTTTCCCAAAATCACCGATTGAAGATGACGTTGAGTTTGTCCGCCAGGCACAAAAACACAATATCCTTCTTGTTCCCGGTTCCGGCTTTGGTGCCCCCGGCTATTTCCGCATCGCCTATTGCATAGACATGGCGATTATAGAGCGGAGCCTTCCAGCATGGGAGACGCTAGCTAAGGATGTCGGACTCTCGTCCGAGCGTGGCGCGTAGCCCGTAGCGAGACGCGAGAAGAATTTTTTATTTCATAATGCGCCGCGCTTCCCGCCACGCGCCACTGGATTTTTATGGAAAAACGTTTTCTAACCCCGACAGAAACCACCCAGTTGATAGCAACTAATGGCCGCCGGATCCTGACCCAGCCACTGGCACGCACCTGGGTTCTCAGCCTTCTGGCAGGTTTTTATATTGCCTTCGGGGCTGAGTTGGCGACCCTGATTACATCAGACGCCACCGCACACTTGGGTGAGGGAATTTCACGACTGCTTGGCGGTAGCGTCTTTTCACTGGGCCTGATGCTGGTCGTCATCTGTGGCGCCGAACTTTTTACCGGCAACAGCCTGTTGACCAAGACTGCGCTTCAAGGGCAGATCACCTGGAAGAAGATTGCCGAGAACTGGACCATTGTCATCATCGGCAACCTGGTCGGATCACTTTTTCTAGCCTGGCTGATGGTTGAGTCTGAACTCTGGCAGATCGGTCGTGTTGCAGAACATGCCGTTAATATCGCAGTGGCCAAGTGTGAACTCTCCTTCAGCGTCGCACTGGTCCGCGGCATTCTGTGTAACTGGCTGGTCTGCCTCGCCGTGTTCATGGCCACAGCAGCCCGCGACATTCCCGGCAAGATGCTCGCCTGCTACGTTCCGATCATGGCTTTTGTCGCCAGTGGTTTCGAACATTCGGTTGCCAACATGTATTTCATCCCAACCGGCCTGCTCTTAAAAGCAAAACTTGGGCTGCAGGTAGCAGAGCTGACCTGGTCAAATTTCTTCATCAGCAACCTGATCCCGGTCACTTTGGGCAACATCATCGGTGGTGTTGTTTTCGTCGGATTTGCGTATTGGTTTGCTTATCTGAAGGGGACGAGCGAGCAGTAACCTCGGTCAGAGGGACGACTCCCCCTGAATGGCCTTTTGCAAGTTTTCCAGGAATTTTTCTTTCAGATCCTTTGGTTCAAGGACCTGAACGTAAGGCAGGTAGGAATAAAGCCAGGCGAGAATCTCTTTCTCACCGCTGGCCTCAAAGGTCAGAACCAGCGAACCATCTCCCTCCTCAACCATTTGCTGGCTTGAGTGCCAGGTTCTTTCACGGATCAGGTGGCCGATCTCAGGGCCGAATTGGACCTTGACCATGAACTGTTCTTCGTCGATCAGCCCAAAAGCAGAGCCGGTCAGATCGCCCGCCGAAAAGTCTTCAGGAATTTCAAAACGATCATCCATTACAGTGAGCTGCTCAATACGATCAACAAGGAAAAGCCTCAGGGCCTTGCGATTGTGGGCGTAGCCTCCCAAATAGAGAGCTCCCCCGTAAAAAAGCAAGGTGTAAGGATCAAAGCGATAGGTTTCTGTGTCGCGGCGTGCTGGCGTGTAGGACAAATCAATCTGATACTGGTAAAGAAGCGCCCTGCGCAACTCCTTGAGTAGCTCTTTCTTTACAGCATAATCCCTCTGCCCCTGGAACTTGGGGGCTGCTGCTTCTGCGATCCGTTCCAGATGCGCTACGCTGCGTGGAGGCAAACTGGAGTGGATGCGGCCGAAGATGGCGTCAAGATCATCCTGAAAAGGGGTGCCCTGCAAGAAGCCAAGCTGCCCACGACAGAGATAGAGCGTCATCAACTCTTCAAGAGAGAAAGTGATCGGTGGCAGTTTTTTGAAGCCGGTCATGAAGCTATAAAGAACCCGTCCATCGGCTTCAGGTTCTGAGATTAACGGATACCCTGCATCGCGAATAGCATCGAGGTCACGATAAACAGTTCTTCGGGTCACACCACACTCTTCGGCGAGCTCGTCGACAGTCGCCCCGTAACGTGCTTCAAGAATGCGGATTACGTCGTGTAAACGAGCAGCCTGGCTGTATTTCTTGGCAGGCTTGCCTGGTTTTTTCGGAGACATTAGACCTCCAAGCTCAGTGTCTGTTGACAAAAGAAGGTTTTCACAAGAAGCTAGAAAAAACCAAGCTGTTTAACACAAAGACGCCATGGGGAAGGAAATACGCAAAGGTTATCCTTGCAAACGATTTTCTTTGCGTCTTGATTCACTTCTTTGCGCCTTTGCGTTGAAAAAGCTATTTCGCCCCAAGGATACCTCGTAACGCACTTGGCAGATCGGCGGGTAGCAAGACCGTTTTGGCGTTAGGACTACTTGCCATTTTTTCAATTGAATTGATGTACTTCTCTCCAAGCAGGTACATCGCCGGAAGTTCCTGATCGGTAATCGCCTCGGTCACCTTGGTAATTGCCGTTTGCGTCGCTTCGGCCAGTACCACCTGAGCCTGCGCATCACGCTTGGACGCTTCGAGACGACCCTCGGCTTCGAGAATAGCGGCCTCTTTCTCACCACCAGAACGGGTCACCGTAGCCCTTCTTTCCCGCTCGGCGGCCGCCTGCTCTTCCATCGCCTTCTGCATCGTTTGCGATGGCTTGATATCCTGAATCTCAACCGTCTTCAAAGTGATTCCCCAGTCGCTGATATCGTCTGAGATAGCTTCTTTGAGTTTGGACTTTATTGCATCGCGGGAACTTAGGGCAGAGTCCAGAGCCATCTCACCAATAATTGAACGTAACGAGGTCTGAACCAGATTCTGGATGGCCAAGTGATAATTCTCGACACCATAGACCGCCTTCTCAGGGCTGACAACGTTGATGAAGGCGACAGCGTTGGCCAGGATCACCGCATTATCCATAGTGATAACTTCCTGGGAGTGGACATCGAGGACTTGGTCCTTGGTTGTGACCTTGTAAGCTACATTGTCTACGTAAGGGATCAGGATGTTCAGGCCGGGGTTCAGGGTCTTGTGATATTTACCGAGTCTCTGGACAACCCATTTGCTGCCCTGTGGCACAAGCCGCACCCCCATGCTGATGGTAGTGATAACCAGAATGGCAAAAATGACAACAACGATCAGGCCTCCCATATTCAACCCTCCCCTTTACTTTGAGTGTTACTGACAATTTTAACCAACATGGTGTTGCCGGAAATTTCCCGCACGGCGACCCGGTCACCAACGGCGACCTCGTCGTCGCAGATGAATGGCCAGGTATCGGAACCAAGCATCGGGACAGAGAAACGTATTTCACCACGTCGATCGCCTTCTGGAACACGCGTTACCATGGCCGTTTCACCAAGCACCGCCTCGCGGGAGATGCCGGAGGTCGTTTTATCGGTCATACGTGGTTTGAGGACTTTGAACCAGAAAAGCACGAATGCCGCCGAGGCAATCATCCAGGCCAGAACCTGCAAGGTCAGGCTGAGACCAGGGACCACCAGCAACAATACGCCAACGGCCAGTGCTCCCAAGCCAAACCAGAAGATCGTGAAGGAAGGAACGGCCAGTTCCAGTAACATCAGTATCATGCCGAAGACCAGCCAATACCAGTAAAGCATTTGAAAATTTTCCATGAAGTTTCCCTTCCGTTTTAACAACACCAAAAAACAAAGAAACTAAGACAATCTTCATCTTAGCTTATTCATGCAGAGACATTCAATCGAGAAGCAGAAAAGCAACGATTTCTTTGACAATCAAGAGTTGCAATGATTGGTCATGACGGATTACAGAACAAAACAGCGGAGAAAGGGCAAAAGCCTTTCTCCGCTGATTATTCGATCTTTCCAACCACGCGCCAC
>JAOUDB010000332.1 GCA_029859485.1 Desulfuromonadales bacterium
TTCGACCGCGGCATGATCATGCTCGCCAACAAGGATCGTGACCAATTGCTCTTCCGTACCGGCTTCGGCTATAACAGTGAACAGCTGCGCATGCTCAACAGCATCGCATTCCACCTTAACAAGTCGAGTTCACGAGGGGTCTTCGTGGTTGCTTTCCATGAGCAACGGCCCTTTTTGATTGATGACGTCCGGGACCTGCACGGCAAGCTCTCGTCACGCAGCCTGTCGCTGATTGAAAAATTGGGAGCCCACTCCTTTATCTGTTGCCCGATTATCTGCGAAGGCAATTCGATAGGACTGTTGGCCGTCGACAACCTCAAATCGAAAAGGCCACTGCAGCAAAGTGATGTCAGCCTGCTGATGGGAATCGCACCAATGCTGGGAATCAGCATTCGAAATGCTGACCTGCTGCAGACCAAGGAGCGTCAATTCCACTCGACCCTCGAAGTTCTGGCCGCAACCATTGACGCCCGGGATCCGCTAACCGCAGGGCACAGTAAAAAAGTCACAGAGTACTCCGTGGGCATCTGCAAGACTCTGAACATCAGCGAAGAGGAGACCGAAAGGATACGGGTCGCCTCCCTGCTGCACGATTATGGCAAGATCGGCGTTCCAGATGCGATCCTCAAAAAAGAAGGACGGTTGACGGAAGAAGAATACGACATCGTCAAAACTCACACGCGCAAGACCAAGGACATCCTCGAGGGGATCAACTTTGACGGGATCTACCACAACATCCCTTCGATTGCAGCGGCGCATCATGAGAACATTGACGGCACAGGCTACCCCTGGGGACTCAAAGGCGAGGATATCCCCCTCGGGGCCTTGATTATCTCCGTTGCTGATTTCTTCGAGGCCATTACCTCCAAGCGTCATTACCGTGACCCGATGCCCACAGAAATTGCCTACAAGCTTCTACGCCAACATAGCGGGACCCGTTTTGACTCACAAATCGTCGAAGCCTTTATCCGCTACCACAAGAAACAACAGGGCCCCTTCCTAAGCTGTGACATCAACCGCCCAAAGCGCGTGCCTTGCAGGACCAATGTTTCATTGCGAGCCAACAGTCTTGCAACCAACGGCCTCTCGGAAGATATCAGCACAGAAGGAATGTTTGTCAGCGTACCAGAGCCCGTTCAGGAAGGAACCATTATCAAGCTGCACTTCAGCTTGCCGGGTGTCGATGCACCACCGATCGAAGCCTTGGCAAAGGTGGTCTGGACCAACAACAATTGCAAAAAAGCCAAACCGGACTTCCCCACAGGTAACGGCGTCCACTTTACTGAGGTTAAGCAACCTTCTGCAGAGACCTTGTACAATTACATAGCCCAGGTAGATGGCGGGCTGACCCACTAACAGCCTGTCGGACCATCAGAGCTTTACAGCAACAGACAAACCAAAAAGGGCCTGAAGCAGATTCTGCTTCAGGCCCTCTCATTATTTAAATTTACTATAGAAACTTACCGCTTCTTCCCGCAACAGCAGATCAACGGCGTATAGGTAAATCGGCGAGAGTTTTTAAATGATGTCGTGAATTCTTCAGCAAACGCATAAAAATCGCCGCCATAAAGTGAGAAATCACATCCTGAGCGTCTCGCAGCAACCAGAACTTTGCGCTCCCAGTTGTAACGCTCAACCTCACTGAGCTCACCATAAATCAGGTGATGGCTCGACATGTCGAGTCGAAGCTCTTGATATTCCAGATCAAAGAGGTGCCCATAGAGACGTCTCCCTGCATAGGGATCAAAATCTGCTTTTTCTTCCAAGCCCTTAACCACATCCTGAATCGTAGCATTCACCCGCTCAGGCAAGCCGTCGTGGCTGAGGCAGTTGTAATCCAGGTCCACCAAACACATAACACCGCCGGGCTTAACCAGACGACTGAGGTTTGCAACCAGTTCAGTAGCTCGGCTGCGGTGGAACTCCAGTACAAAACGTGCCCAGACGAAATCGAAGTGTCCCAGCGCGGTCAGATCTCCGAAAAAATCCTCTTGTTGAAAAATCAAGTCGTCTTGCTGGTAACGATTTCTCGCATGCTCAATCCGATCACCAGAAAAATCAACACCAACCACCTGTCCTGCCGGCTGCACGGCATCATACAGGAGGTGCGAGGTCAAACCGGGCCCGCAGCCAATGTCGGCAACACGCATGCCTGGGGCAAGGCCGGCCCACTGCGCTTGCTTAAGCACCGCCTGCGGATCAGTCTTAAGTTCAAGACGCTCAATCTCCTGAGCATCTTCCATAATATATTCGAGAAAGTCAGTTGTCATGGTGGTGGGATGTTAACGATGAAATGGCGGGAATGCAACGGAATAGAGACCAAGCATAGGTGGGTTTGAATTTTACAAGCCTATGGAAGTGTCATATGACAAAGAAATGCGAATTGCACGGTTGTTTAGCAGAATGAAAAAAACGGTTCACTCAAAAATTTTGAGAGTCTGCTGCTCGAGACTTTTTCATACCCTTGATAATAGCCCGAGAAGCAAAGGCAATCAACACAACCAGAGACATTGCAACCATATAAACCATGCCAACAACAGACCAAAAAGAGAATTGATAAATCAGGGAACCAAAACCTCTAAGCATGGCCGCAAACAGAACAAAAGATTTCATCTACGGCGCCCTTCCCGTCTCACAAACAAAAACACCCCTCTTCGATAAACGGAAAAAGGGTGCCATGATTTCTGCTCTATGCCACTCTCTTCGGTAGTACGGCCACCCACCACAACCTGAACTTCGGCGGACTCGTTACTTTGCGTCCCTGCGTTGCTGCAGGTTTGCTCTTATCGGAGAGTCTGATTGTTTTTGGATTATATCATACTAATACTTACATTCTTCTCACAAACAACCAATCTTCCTCTATCGATGAATTATTCGTTTCCAGCCAGGGCCACACCGGGGATCTCATAGCCGCAAAAGTTACATCGATTACCGGTCAGATCCGTATCAACAAACCTCAAGCCCTGCCGACGGATGACCAATTTCCCGCAAGCCGGGCAAATGGTATCGCTGGCACCGGGGTCGTTGACGTTACCCAGGTAGACATACTTCAAGCCAGCACGTCGACCGAGATCGCGAGCCAGATATAAAGTAGTCACCGGCGTTGCCGGGCGATCGAGCATTTTGTAGGTGGGATAGAAGGCTGAGATGTGCCAGGGGACGTCTCGACCAAGCTCATCGGCAATGAAGCTGGCAATCTGTTTCAGTTCATCTTCGCGGTCGTTATGCCCAGGAATCACCAGAGTGGTAACTTCCAGCCAGATGCCGAGTCGCCGGTAATCGCGCAGGCACTCGAGGACGCCTTGAAGAGATGCGCCTGTAACTTCCTTGTAAGCCTTGTTCGAAAAGCCTTTCAAATCAACGTTGGCAGCGTCGAGATACGGAGCGATGGCTTCCAAGGCAGCAGTTGTCGTATAGCCGTTGGTGACAAAAACATTCCTGATCCCGGCAGCTTTGGCAAGGACCGCCGTATCATAGGCGTATTCGTAAAAGATGGTTGGTTCGGTATAGGTGTAAGAGATGCTCGCCGCCCCGCTTTCGACAGCACGACGCACAACATCCTGCGGAGAAGTTTGTGTGCCAGGAATACCGGAGCGCTCATGAGGCCACTGGGAAATCTCGTAGTTCTGACAATGCAGGCAACGGAAATTACAGCCGACAGTGGCGAGCGACAGGCTGTTTGAGCCCGGATGAAAGTGATAGAGGGGCTTCTTCTCGATCGGGTCGATGTTTTCAGCGACGGTCTGACCATAAACCAGGGAAAAGAGCTCGCCGTTGCGGTTTTTCCGCACACCACAACGCCCTCGTCGGCTATGGGCGATCACACAGTGAAAGCGGCAGAGGTTGCAACGGACCCTGCCCTCGTCAAGCGCTTCCCAGAATTTTGCGGGATGGATAGTCATGGGGACATTATAACAAAAAAGACTTGGTTCGTGGTTCGTGGTTCGTGGTTCGTGGTTCGTGGTTCGTGGTTCGTGGTTCGTGGTTCGTGGTTCGTGGTTCGTG
>JAOUDB010000030.1 GCA_029859485.1 Desulfuromonadales bacterium
GTACTCGTCGACGCAACGGGCGATCTCGCGTCCCTCGCTGATGGCCCAGACCACCAGACTCTGACCTCTACGACAGTCGCCGGCTGCAAAAACGCCATCGACCGAGCTCATGCGGGTGTTGGGATCGGTTTTGATGTTGGAACGCAAGTCCGTTTCGCAGCCGCACTGTTTAACCAACTCTGAGCGCGGCCCTAGATAACCCATCGCCAGAAGGACGAGGTCGCATTTCCAGATATGCTCACTCCCCTCGATCTTTTCCGGTCGGCCATCGACCCATTTGACCTTGACGGTCTCGAGTCCGGTGACTGTTTTGCCCCTGCCAATAAAGCGTGTGGTCATGATCTCATAAAAAACCTCACCACCCATAACTTGCATCTCCTCAACCGAAGTGCTGACACGCATGATGCGTGACCACTGCGGCCAAGGGTTGTCGGCGCTGCGTTGTTTCGGGGGTTGCTCGAGAAGCTCGAAGTTTACTACGCTGGTTGCTCCCTGGCGCATTGACGTGCCGATGCAGTCCGAACCGGTATCACCGCCACCGATGACAATAACTTTTTTACCTTTGGCACTGATCGTCTGCATTTTTGGGTGCAGGGCGGCAATATTACTGTCTCCCCAGTTGGCGCGATTCTGCTGAGGTAAAAACTCCATTGCGAAGTGAATGCCCTCCAGGTCGCGGCCGTCGACGGGCAGATCCCGTGGCTCTTCGGCACCCGTGGCAATAACGACTGCATCGAAAGCAGACTTGATCTCATCAAACTCCATATCCTTACCGACTTCACAGGAATAACGGAATTCAATCCCTTCCGCCTGCAACAGGTCGATGCGACGCTGGACCTTCTCCTTGCGCAACTTGTAATGAGGTATGCCATACATCACCAGACCTCCAGCACGGTCTGTTTTTTCAATCACGGTCACGTTGTGGCCAGCACGATTCAGCTGTTGGGCACAGGCCAGACCGGCAGGCCCTGCGCCGATGATGGCAACGGTTTTGTCGCTACGTAGGGCAGGCGGTTGCGGGACAATCCATCCCTCTTCGAAGCCCTTGTCAATGATGGAGACCTCGTGCAGTTTGATCGTTACCGCAGGTTCGTTGATGCCGAGGACACAAGAGGTCTCGCAAGGTGCAGGACAGACCCGGCCGGTAAACTCCGGAAAGTTGTTTGTGGCGTGCAGGGCCTGAAGCGCCTGTTTCCACTGGCCACGGTAGACCAGGTCGTTCCACTCAGGGATCAGGTTGCCCAGCGGGCAGCCCGTCATGCAGAAGGGAACCCCGCAATCCATGCAGCGAGAGGCCTGGGTCTTGACCTTCTCTTCTCTGGGGTAGTCATACTGCTCTTCATGATGCTGCAGTCGGGCGTTGACTGGTTGTAATGTCTTGTCACGCCGGCCATGTTTTATAAATCCGCGTGGGTCACCCATGGGTGGCCTCCTTCTCTTTATTAGCTTTGGTCGCCCGTTCGGTCAGTACCCGGCGGTATTCACGGGGAAAGACGCGAACGAAACGCGGCAAAGAATCATCCCAATTGGCGAGAATCTCTGCCGCACGAGGCGAGCCAGTCAGTTGGTGATGTTTGGTGATGATGTCCTGCAGCCATTGGGCATCCTCGTCCTCGTCAGACATCTGCTCGAGATCGATCATGGCCTGGTTGCAGCGGCGACGGAAACGATTGTCTTCATCCAGAACGTATGCAAAGCCCCCGGACATGCCCGCGGCGAAATTTCGTCCGGTACGACCCAGGCAGACCAGATGACCCCCCGTCATGTATTCACAGCCGTGATCCCCGGTGCCTTCGACAACTGCAGTGGCTCCAGAGTTGCGAACGCAGAAGCGCTCACCAGCTTTGCCGGCGAAGAAGACCTCGCCGCCGGTGGCACCATAGAGGACGGTGTTGCCAACGATCGAGTTTTCATGCCAGACGAAGGGGGCCCTGGGGTCGGGGTGGATGATGATCTGTCCACCGGCCATCCCTTTGCCGACGTAATCATTCGCTTCGCCGATCAATTTCAGGTCAATGCCTGGTGCCAGGAAGGCACCGAAACTCTGGCCTGCAATGCCGGTCAGCTTGATGTTGATGGTGCCTGCGGGGAGCCCTTCGCGGCCATGGAGCATGGCAACCTGACCCGAGAGCATGGTGCCGAAGGTCCGGTTGGAGTTGCGGATCGGCATCTCGATGGACACCTTCTCCTTGCGTTCCAATGCCGGTGCAGCGAGCTTGATCAACTGGTTGTCAAGTTGATCTTCCAGCCCATGCTCCTGTCCCTGAATGCGTCGGATGGCAACCTCGGTGTCGACATCGGGCTTGCTGAGAATGCGCGAGAAATCAAGGCCCTGATTCTTCCAGTGTTTGATCGCATCGTCCATCTCCAGGTACTGTGTCTGACCGATCAGCTCATCCAATGTTCGCACACCCAACTCGGCCATTAATTCACGGACCTCTTCGGCGAGGAAGGTGAAATAGTTGACCACGTGTTCTGGCTTGCCGGTGAATTTGGCGCGCAGGGCCTTGTCCTGGGTGGCAACACCAACCGGGCAGGTGTTGAGGTGGCATTTGCGCATCATAATGCAACCCACGGTTATCAGTGCCACGGTGGCAAAGGCATATTCCTCGGCGCCGAGCAGCGCCGCGATGATGACATCGCGACCGGTGCGCAGTTGACCATCGGTTTGCACGATAATACGGCCGCGCAAGTCGTTGAGAACCAGCGTTTGCTGAGTTTCTGCCAGACCGATTTCCCAGGGGATGCCGGCATGCTTGATCGACGAGCTTGGTGAGGCGCCGGTGCCGCCATCGTGGCCGGCAATGATGACGCGCTCAGCGTGCCCTTTACTGACCCCTGCTGCAACGGTGCCGACGCCGACTTCACTTACCAGTTTGACCGTGATATCGGCTTTGGGGTTGCAGTTTTTCAGGTCGAAAATCAACTGTGCAAGATCTTCAATCGAGTAGATGTCATGATGCGGCGGCGGAGAAATCAGGGTGACGCCGGGGACGCTGAAGCGTAGTTCACCGATGTACTCGCTGACCTTGTGACCGGGCAGCTGCCCTCCCTCGCCAGGCTTGGCGCCCTGGGCAATCTTGATCTGCAGTTCGTCGGCGTTGACCAGGTAGTGGGGTGTGACACCGAAGCGTCCCGAAGCGACCTGCTTGATGGCGCTACGGCGTGAATCGCCGTTGGCGTCCGGGGTGAAACGGCGAGGGTCTTCGCCGCCTTCTCCGGTGTTGGATTTGCCGCCGAGACGATTCATGGCGATGGCCAGTGTTTCGTGGGCCTCTTCAGAGATAGAGCCGAGGCTCATGGCACCGGTACAGAAGCGCTTTATGATGGCGCTGATAGGTTCGACTTCTTCAAGGGGTATCGATGGCTTCAGATTCTTGAACTTGAACAGGCCCCGCAGCGTGCAGATTTGCTCGCTCTGATTGTCGACCAGGTTAGAATAACGACTGAAGTCGTCGCGATTTCCGGAGCGCACAGCATGCTGCAGCAGAGCGATAACCTCCGGATTCATGAGGTGGGCTTCCCCCTCACGGCGCCAGGAGTATTCTGAGCCCCGCTCCAGGCCACGGTTGGGGTCTACCTGCTCGGCGTAGGCATTGCGGTGGCGTATCAGGCTCTCTGTTGCGATCTCATTCAACCCGGCGCCACCGATGCGACTGGCGGTGCCTGGAAAGTATTTGCTGATGAAATCCTGGTCCAGGCCGACCACTTCGAAGATCTGTGCGCTGCAGTAACTCTGCAGTGTGCTGATTCCCATCTTTGAGAAGACTTTGAGCAGGCCCTTGCCGACCGCCTTGATGTAGTTCTTGGTGTAGTGATAGACGATGTCGGTTTCTTCGTCAGCGTGTTTGTTGCCGTCCTGGCCTGGCAGCATTCCCAGAAGGACCATGTCCTGAAGGGTTTGAAAGGCGAGGTAGGGATTGATCGCTGTGGCACCATAACCAAGCAGTAGAGCAAAATGATGGACTTCACGCGCCTCGCCAGTTTCTACGACGAGCGAGCATTGACTGCGCTTGCCGACCCGGATCAGGTGGTGATGGATCCCGGACAGTGCCAGAAGTGCCGGGATAGGCGCTTTTTCAGCGCTGACACCACGGTCAGAGAGCACCAGAATTGTGCGACCGGCATCGATTGCCTCCTCGGCTTCGACGAAAAGTTCCTGTAAGCGCCGCTCAAGAGCCTCGGGGCCCTGCTCCGAGGCGAAGCGAGTGTTCAGCGTGGTACCACGGAAACCATCAATGTCGCTATGGCGTAATTGCTCAAGCACATCGTTGTTAATAACCGGGTGGTCGAGTTCGAGCATCCGACAGTGCTCCGGGCCAGGCATGAGGATATTGCGTGCCGGTCCCAGGTACTGTACCAGGCTCATGACCACTTCTTCGCGCAGGGGATCAATCGGAGGGTTGGTGATCTGGGCGAAGAGCTGAGAAAAGTACCAGTAGATAAGCTTGCTTTGCTTTGACAGGACTGCAACCGGAGTGTCGGTGCCCATAGAGCTGACTGGTTCCTGACCGTTGATGGCCATTGGCGCCATGATTTCACGCATCTCTTCCAGGGTATAACCAAAGCTCACCTGTCTGCGCTTAAGTTCATCGCGCCGGGGGAGTCGTCTGGGTGCCGGAGTAGGCAGGTCATCAAGAGAGATTAATTGGTCGCGGACCCACGAAGCATAAGGTTGTTCCGCCGCAAGGTCGCCTTTGAGCTCATGGTCTTCCTTGAATTCGCCGGTTTCAATATCGATCAGGATCATCTTGCCTGGGGCCAGACGTTCTTTGCGCAGGATCTTTTCCGGGGCAATGTCCAGGACACCAGCTTCCGAGGCATAAATAATCTCGTCGTCGCTGGTGACCCAGTAGCGGGCCGGGCGCAGACCGTTGCGATCGAGGATGGCAACGACCTGTCGGCCGTCGCAGGCCACAATGTTGGCCGGGCCGTCCCAGGGCTCCATCATGGTTGCATGGTATTCGAAGAAGCCTTTCACCTCCTTGCGCAGGTGAGCCTTGGAGACCCATGCTTCTGGGACCAGCATCGCCAGCGAGTGGGCCAGGCTCCGACCTGTGACTAAAAGTAGCTCGAGGGCATTGTCGAGACAGGCGGTGTCAGAGCTTCCTTCGATGATGATCGGATCCAGATCCTTAACCGCATCTCCCAGTTCGGAATGCTCGAACAGGGCAGTTCGGGCGCGCATCCGATTGATGTTACCGCGCAGGGTATTAATCTCGCCGTTGTGAGCCGCATAGCGAAAGGGTTGGGCCAGGTCCCAGGTCGGGAAGGTGTTGGTGCTGTAGCGCTGATGAACAAAGGCTATGGCGCTGACGAGACGTTCGTCAGCAAGTTCCGGAAAGAAGGTGTCCAGCTGCTCTGAGAGGAGCATGCCTTTATAAAGGACGGTGCGACTGGAGAGAGAGCAAATGTAGAAGAGTTCAGCGCCGGCAAGTTTCTCGTTGCGGATCGTATTTTCGGCGCGCTTGCGAGCCAGGTAAAGCATCAGTTCGAAGCGTGGCAGATCGACGTCACCCCGCCCAACAAAGATTTGCATGACCTTAGGCTCTACAGAGCGGGCGTTGCGACCGATGGTGTTGCCATCGGTCTGGATGTCACGCCAGCCAAGGACGCTGCAGCCGACCCGAATCAGCTCTTGGTTCAACACCTCTGTGCAAGCTTCGCGGCGAGCTTTGTCTTGAGGCAGGAACACGATGCCGGCACTGAAATTACCAGTCTCTGGCAGCTCGAAATCACAGACCTCGCGGTAGTAGGCATCAGGGGTCTGGATCATCAAGCCGGCGCCGTCACCATCCAGAGGGTCGGCACCCACGGCACCACGATGGGTCAGGTTGCAAAGTATTTCAATGCCACGCTTGACGATAGAGTGGCTTTTACGGCCTTTGATGTTGGCGATAAAACCGACACCACAGTTGTCGTGTTCGTTGGCTGGATCGTAAAGGCCTTGTGCGGGCGGCATCCCTATGTGGTTTGTCATGGTTGGTCCTCGGCTATTGGGGAACGGAAGCATGGGCTTCTGTTTCTACTTAGAATTTTCCCTCCTGTACGGGAGACTGGAGTGAGCAGAATCAGAAAATATGACGTGGACAGCACCTTTTGTCAATACACATGAGTTTATCAGTCATGCAGCTCTCCACAAGACTAAAGCCCCACACCAGATGAGTGCGGGGCTTTAGTACTTTGATGATCGGACAAAAAGGGACTTTGGTCGTCTTATTGAGAATTATTTGCCCCATTTTTCTCTGATCCGTTGTACGGCCGTTTCTACATTGGCACGATCACCAAAAGCCGAGAGGCGGAAGTAGCCTTCACCGGAAGGGCCGAAACCGCTGCCGGGAGTACCGACCACATGACACTCGTTCAGGAGCTTGTCGAAGAAGTCCCAGCTGGTCATGCCCCCAGGGGTTTCCAGCCAGATGTAGGGAGCATTGACGCCACCGAAGCAGGTGATGCCGGCGTCGGTAAGGCCTTCGCGAATAATCCGGGCATTCTCCATGTAGTAGTCGATGGTTTCCTTGATCTGTGCCCAGCCTTCATCAGAATAGACGGCTGCAGCGGCTTTCTGTACCGGATAAGAGACGCCGTTGAACTTGGTGGTCTGACGACGATTCCAGAGCTTGTTGAAACTGTATTTAGCACCTTCAGTTGTCGTGCCCATTAACTCTTCCGGAACAACCACCAGGCCGCAACGCACACCGGTGAAACCTGCTGTCTTGGAGAAAGAGCGGAACTCGATGGCACATTCGCGGGCACCTTCGACCTCATAGATCGAATGAGGAATCTCCGCTTCCGTAATAAAGGCTTCGTAGGCGGCATCAAAGAGTATGACCGCGTCATTGGCCAGAGCGTAATCGACCCATTTTTTCAGGTCCGCCCTGGTTGCCACCGCACCGGTCGGGTTGTTTGGGTAGCAGAGGTAAATGACGTCGACCTTTTCGTTCGGGATCGACGGGGTGAAGTTGTTGGCACCGGTGCAAGGCATGTAGTGGATGCCTTCATAGTAGCCCTTGTCGTCCGCTTGGCCCGTGCGGCCGACCATAACATTGGTGTCGTTATAGACCGGGTACACCGGGTCGCAGATCGCGACCTTGTTGCCAAGGTCAAAGACGTCGAGAATGTTGGCACAGTCGCACTTGGAACCATCAGAGATAAAGACCTCTGAGGTTTTCAAGTCAACGCCAAGCGGTTTGTAAGCTTTGTCGATGATAATCTGGGAGAGCCAGTCATAGCCTTGCTCAGGGCCGTAGCCGTGGAATGTTTCGCCTTTGGCCATGTCATCGACACCTTCGTGGAATGCTTTAAGAACAGCCGGTGCCAGCGGCAGGGTGACATCGCCGATGCCGAGACGAATAACCTGAGCGCCAGTGTTGGCGTCGGTGAAAGCTTTAACGCGACGGCCGATTTCAGGGAAGAGGTAGCCTGTTTGTAATTTTAAATACGAATCGTTAATTCTTGCCATTTTTAAACTCCTTCAAAAATGTTTACCACGAAGATCACGAAGCACACGAACAAAAGGCCCTGCTGCTTCCCCTTCGTGTGCTTCGTGTTCTTCGTGTTTTATTGCTATTTCAATCCAAGAACATCCTGCATATCGTAAAGCCCGACTGGCTTTTCTGCCAGCCAACCGGCAGCGCGAACGGCACCACGGGCGAACATGTCGCGGCTCATGGCGCGATGGGTCAGTTCAATGCGTTCTCCCATGCCGATGAAGTAGACAGTGTGCTCGCCGACGATATCGCCACCGCGCACGGTCTGCATGCCGATCTCTTCCTGGCTGCGCTCACCGCACATGCCTTCACGATGATAGTTGGCGACTTCGTTGTAATTACGATCGAGAGCATCGGCAACGATTTCGCCCATACGCACGGCTGTTCCCGAGGGAGAGTCTTTCTTCTTGTTGTGGTGCAGTTCAACGATCTCGACATCGAAGCCTTCGCCGAGGGTCTTGGCCATATCCTTGAGCAGCTTGAAGCAGACGTTGACACCAACACTCATGTTCGGTGCAAAAACCACCGGAGATGATTCAGCAACTCGAGAAATAACCTCACGTTGCTCTGGGTTCAGACCGGTTGTGCCGACCACCATGGCTTTGCCGAGCCTTGCGCAGACTTCGGCGTTATCGATCGTTACTTCCGGCCAGGTAAAGTCGATGAGGACGTCAGCGCTGGCAAGGGCCTGATCAAGGGAGTCGGTAATTGCGACACCGAGATCACCGCAACCGGCAACGTAGCCGGCGTCATCTCCGAGCCTGGCATGTCCAGCCATTTCGATCGCACCGGCGACTTCCAATCCCTCTGCTTCGGTAATCAGGGTAATGATACGGCCGCCCATACGCCCGGCGGCCCCAGTCACAGCAACTTTGATCATTTTTAACCTCAATAATAGGCCACGAAAGACACGAAGAACAGAGAGATAACAACGGCTCTTTCCTTCGCGCTCTTCGTGATCTCTGTGGTTCAATCAGATAATGGCATATTTTTTCAAAACGGTTTTTAACTTCTCAAGTGTTTCATCATCCATGTCGACCAGGGGCAGTCGGACGTTCGCCTGCAATTTGCCCATCAGTTCCAGGGTTTTTTTGACCGGGACCGGGTTTGATTCGATAAACATGGCATTGTGAAAGTCCAACATCTCCAGATGCAGCTTGCGAGCCATCATGTAGTCGGCGTTCAGGACCGCTTCGACCATGTCCTTGACCTGCTTGGGAATGGCATTGGCGGAAACTGAAATAACCCCCTTGGCGCCGCAGCACATCATCGGGAAGGTGAGAAAGTCGTCACCGGAGATGACGTCGATCTTTTCACCGGCTTTTGCCAGAATCTCCGAGACCTGGGTCAGGCTGCCGGAGGCTTCCTTGATCGCAACGATGTTGTCGAATTCAGAGAGGCGGACAGTTGTCGCAGAGGTCATGTTAACGCCGGTACGACCGGGGACATTGTAGAGAATCTGGGGTAACGCAACCTCTTCAGCAAGCAACTTGTAATGCTGAAAGATACCTTCCTGGGAAGGTTTGTTGTAGTAGGGGCAGACCAGCAGGAGGCCATCGGCGCCCATGTCCTTGGCCTTGTTAGAGAGATGGATGGCTTCGGCCGTGTTGTTGGCACCTGTGCCGGCGATAACAGGAACACGCTTGTTGACCTGGTCGAGACAAACCTTGATGACATATTCGTGCTCGTCAACATCGAGGGTCGCTGATTCTCCTGTTGTGCCGCAGGGGACGATAACGTCAGTGCCGTTTTCGATCTGGAAGTCGATCAGCTGACGATAGGTCTCCTCGGCAAATTGCCCCTGGTTATCAAAAGGGGTGACGATCGCTACCATGGATCCACTGAACATGATTCTCTCCTTAAAGGGCGAAGACGACCGGATCTCATTGTCCGAACGTTCTCTGGTGCTATTTGAATTTTCTGAAATCAAGTCACTGATGCACTTAGGTAACATAGCAGTAGACTCTTGTAAAGCCTGTATCTAGGCCCTCACTGAGGGGTCATCAGCACACCAGGGCTGGGCATACTTTCAAGCTGTTGGGTGCCAGTGCTTACGAGTGCGCTGACGCGATATTCATAGGCCCGTCCGTTATCGAGGCCGCGATCAAGCAGGTGGGTCTCCTGCAAGGGCTTGACGTTGACCGGAACAATCGGAAATGGCCGTTTTGCCTGTCTCCGATACAGGTTGTAACCGAGCAGCTCCAACCCTTCCGGAAGAGTGGGTGCGTCCCATTGCAGTGCAATTTGACCGTCACCAGATTCCGCTTTCAAGCCGCTGGGTGCAGGCGGTGATTGCCGGACTTCAAGATGAATCGTAGCGAACGGCGCTTCTATATTGCCAAGGGTGACAGGCACAATGGCATATCTGTAGCCTGTGCCCTCGCGAATATCGAAATCACGCCAGTAAATCCGGTTGCCAATCCTTTGCCCCGGGGTCGGATCCTTGATGTCAAGCTCGGCGACCTCGTCTTCCGGGGTGCGGCAGGTAGGGCAGCCTTCAGTCGCGTTATAGGTCAGGCGTTTGATGATAAAGCCGGTCAAGTCTTCTGCACTGCCAACACGCTTGTCGGAAGGAATTGTCCAGCCGAGGACGAAAAGGTTGCCCTGCTGTTGCAGCGTGACATCGGTCGGAGCTTCCAGCTGTATGGCAACTTTTGGCCGGACCGGGCCCTTTTTACCGCAGGCAGAGAGCGACACAAGCAGCGAAAAACTGATGGTGACGAGGAGCGCAGCTCGCAGGATCGAGGTCACGGGAAAAGCAAACAAACGGAAAAAACTCATACTTGGCCTTTCTTCAGGGCCTGGCGGGCGAGGCCAAGTTCTTTTTCGACCGCTGAGCGGGCTGTTCCGCCGGTAGCTGTGCGGGCATTCACAGAGGCTTCAAGGGTGACGTAATTGAAAATGTCGGATTCGATGTCGCTGGAGAATTGCTGGAACTCGGCAAGAGTCAAATCGGGAATATCCTTTGCGTTCTCAACACAGTAACGCACGGTTTTGCCAACGACTTCGTGGGCGTTACGGAAGGGCAGGCCCTTGCGCACCAGGTAATCGGCAATGTCAGTGGCGGTTGAGAAGCCGCGTGCGGCAGCAATCCTCATCTGTTCCGACTTGATGCTCATCTCGGCGATCATCTCGGCGAAGACCTTGAGTGAACCACGTACTGTGTCGATGGTGTCGAAGAGAGGCTCTTTGTCTTCTTGCATATCCTTGTTATAAGCCAGGGGCAGGGACTTCATAAGCGTTAGTAAACTCATCGAATTGCCATAAACCCGGCCGGTTTTACCACGCACCAGTTCTGGGACATCGGGGTTTTTCTTCTGCGGCATGATCGAGCTGCCGGTGCAGAAGCCATCGGAGAGATCGATGAAGGCAAAATCGGCACTCGACCAGAGGATCAGTTCCTCGGAGAGTCTCGAGAGATGCATCATCATGATCGAGGCGAAGCTGCAGAACTCGAGCGCGAAATCACGATCGGAGACGGTGTCGAGGCTGTTGCGTGTGACACCGGCAAAACCGAGTTGCTCGGCCACCCATTCCCGGTCAATGGGGAAGGTTGTTCCCGCAAGGGCTCCGGCACCCAGAGGCATCAGGTTGAGGCGACTGCGCAAGTCGTGCAGACGACCGGTATCCCGCGCCAGCATCTCCACGTAAGCGAGCATGTGATGGGCAAAGAGAACCGGCTGTGCGGTTTGCAGGTGCGTGTAGCCCGGCATGATGACATCGAGGTTTGCCTCGGCCTGGTCAAGCAGGGCCGTTTGCAACTTCTTAAGGGCTGCGGAGATGGCATCAACTTCATCGCGCAGGTAGAGTCGCACATCGAGTGCGACCTGGTCGTTTCGTGAGCGTGCGGTGTGCAGCTTGCCACCGACCGAACCGATCTTTTCAATCAGGCGTGCTTCGATATTCATGTGAATATCTTCGCGGGCGACAGAGAAGGTAAAGTTGCCGGATTCGATCTCAAGCAGGATTTCGTTAAGGCCCGCAACGATCGTTTCGGCCTCGCCACCGGTAATGATCTCCTGCCGGGCGAGCATTCTGGCATGAGTGACAGAACCGAGGATGTCATAGCGGTAAAGGCGTTGGTCAAAGTTGATCGAAGCTGTGAATTCTTCGACAAAGGCATCGGTCGGTTGTGTGAATCGTCCGGCCCAGAGTTTGTCACTCATGTTTTTTCCTTTAGCAAGGCAGTCTTGAACTGTTTTACGCTCAAGGTTTTTGGTCAATAATTCCAGCCAGATTGCGGTTTGTCTGTTCATCGTCCGGATTACCCGGATCCTGCAGTACGCCAGGGTAAATCTGGGCCAGGATATGGCGTGTGCCGGGGGTCATGTCATATTTAGCAAGTCGTTCTGCAGAAACCCAGTCCGCCTCGGTGACTTCCTGATTATTTGGTACCAGTTCGACCGTCAATGGGTGTGCCCGGTAATAGAGAATCACGTAGTGATCATTGTTGCCACCGATGGCAAGGTGTTCGTAAACATCGAGCAGACCGTCGATATGAACTTCGAGACCGACTTCTTCACGAACCTCACGGTGCAGTGCTTCTGCTAAAGGTTCACCGTGATCGACCTTGCCTCCCGGCATGACCCACTGACCGCAAAAAGGCTCAATGCAGCGCCGGGTCAAAAGGACGCGTTTCTGGTCGTCGATGATGCAGGCGACGATAGAGGTTTTGATCGACTGTTTTTTGAATTCCATTTTGGTTCAGGGAGCAGGGCCAAGGGCTAAGGGAAAACCCTGTGCCCTTAACCTTGAACCCTTCTCCTGCTTTTATTTCTTTGCTTCTCTCTGCATCGCTGCAATTCTAAGACGCAGCGCGTTCAGCTTGATAAACCCTTCGGCGTCTGCCTGGTTGTAAACTTCATCGGCCTCAAAGGTGGCGAAGTCGACATTGAAAAGGCTGTTGGTGTCTGAATCACGGCCAACCACGCGGCAGTGACCTTTGTAGAGTTTGACGCGTGCCTTACCGTTGACCGTCTGCTGGGTCTGGTCAACCATCGCCTGCAGCGCAATGCGCTCCGGAGCGAACCAGAAGCCGTTGTAGACCATCGTGGCGTAGCGGGAGATTATAGAATCACGCAGGTGCATGACTTCGCGGTCCATGGTGATTGATTCCACGGCGCGGTGAGCTTCTTCGAGAATGGTGCCACCGGGCGTTTCGTAGACCCCGCGACTCTTCATGCCGACAAAGCGATTCTCCATCAGATCGACGCGGCCGATACCGTGCTTGCCGCCCAGTTCATTGAGCTTGGCAAGCAGTTTGGCCGGGGAGAGACGTTCGCCGTTAACGGCAACGGCATCACCTTTCTCAAAATCAATTTCAACATATTCCGGTTGGTCGGGAGCCTCTTCTGGTGCGACGCTGAGAACGTACATGTGCTCAGGTGCTTCGGCCCAGGGGTCTTCAAGTATGTCGCCCTCGAAAGAAATGTGCAACAGGTTGCGGTCGCTACTCCAGGGACTCTTTTTGCTGGTCGGTACTGGGATGCCATGCTTCTTGGCATACTCTTCCAGTGCCGTACGGCTGTTTAAATCCCACTCGCGCCAGGGGGCGATGACCGTAACAGAAGGATCAAAGTGATAATAGGCGAGCTCGAAACGAACCTGGTCGTTGCCCTTGCCGGTTGCGCCATGAGAGACGGCGTCAGCGCCTTCTTTGGCGGCGATTTCCATCTGTGCTTTGGAGATCAACGGCCGGGCGATCGAGGTGCCGAGGAAATAACGTCCTTCGTAGATGGCGTTGGCGCGGAACATGGGGAAAACGAAATCGCGGACGAATTCTTCACGCAGGTCGAGGATGTGGCAGGCGCTTGCGCCGGTATCCTTGGCTTTCTGCGGGATGCCGTCGAGTTCTTCACCCTGGCCGAGGTCAGCCGAAAAGGCGATGACTTCACAACCATATTCTTCAATCAGCCACTTCAGGATGATCGAGGTATCAAGACCTCCGGAGTAGGCGAGGACTGCTTTTTTGATTTGTGGTTTAGACATTAAGAAGTGCTCCTTTTTATTTATGATTGGTTCAGGACTCAGGGTAAAGGGCTAGGCTTTGATCTTCTTCCCTTGTCCCTGATCCCTTCACCTTAATCCTAAAGCTTTATAACGTAAGTATCGGCGATCTTGTCATGCAAACCCTGCTTGCGGTTGTCAAAGGCGACCATGAGATAGCCGATGCCGAGCAGGATGCTGGAAATAAACTTTCCAAGGACTTCGCGAAGTGCAGCGCGACCGTAGTTGATCGGGCTGCCGTCGGTGCGG
>JAOUDB010000333.1 GCA_029859485.1 Desulfuromonadales bacterium
GTTGTCGGCATGAAATCCGAACTCGAAAAGATTCGAGAGCAAGTCCAAAACATGGAGTAGGAAGCTAACTGATAACTGATAAGGTAGCTTAATGACTGTGCCAGCCCCCAGCCCCCAATCCCCAGCCCCCAAATCACGAAAAGGCCTCCTTTTCGTGATTTCAGCTCCTTCAGGCGCGGGCAAGACCTCAATCTGCAGGGCTATCCTGACCTTGTTCCCGAATCTTCGCCAGTCGATTTCCTATACGACAAGAGCGATGCGATCCGGAGAGCAGGAGGGCAGGGATTATCACTTTGTCTCGAAAGAGACGTTTGAGACGATGGTTGCGGCTGGTGAGTTTGCTGAATGGGCGGAGGTCCATGGCAACTGCTACGGGACTGCTCTCAAAACGCTGACAAACGCCAGCGAAGCAGGGGCCGACGTTTTGCTGGATATCGACTTCCAGGGAGCGGATCAACTCCGCAACAGTGACCTGGATGGCGTATTCCTTTTTATTCTGCCGCCCAACATGGAAGAATTGCTGAGTCGTCTGGAGTCACGTAACACCGATGACGAAGAGACGATTGCACGACGCATGACCAATGCCATTGGCGAAATTGCCGAGTCGGTCAAGTTTGATTATATTGTGGTGAATGATATCCTTGAGCAGGCTGTAGAGAAGGTCCGGGCGATTATGCTCGCTGAGACTTTGCGTTCTGATCGTGTTTTAAAGACCTTGCCTGAAGAATTCGGCTTAAACCTGAAATAGTAAACTCCTTCTCTTATCCACCAAGAATTCACTGATTCAGGTTGAAATTAATCTCATACACGTATATCTTGATCAATCTAATAAAAATAATATCACTCGATTCAATCGGGACTGATCCAAAGTGAGGAAAAATGGCACGTATTACTGTTGAAGATTGTTTGAAGGCTATTCCTAACCGTTTTCTGTTGACCATGGTCGCAACCAAACGGACCAAGCAGCTTTACAAGGGTGCAGAACCGTTGATCGAGAACAAGTCAAATAACCGTAAGATCGTTTTGGCCCTCCGGGAAATTGCCGCGGGCAAGGTTGAGTTCGAAATCCCGACCCCGAAATAACCCTGATCATTTTTTGCTCATGGTCTTAGACCGGAGCTCCCTGCAAATTTAAAGATGCCGGCCAGTCATGGCCGGCATCCCTTTTGTTGGCTGAGGCCAACGACCTGGACGTCGGTTATGATCCGTATCGACGACATCCTCGAAGCAATCCGTTCCTATCACGCCGACGCTGACCTTGACGCTGTGCGCAAGGCCTACGTGTATTCTGCAAAAGTCCACCAGGGTCAAACGCGCCTCTCCGGCGACTCTTACATGACCCACCTGATGGAAGTGGCCTCGATCCTGACGCGCCTGCACATGGATGTGCCGACCATCATGACCGGCCTGCTCCACGACACCATCGAAGACACCCTCTCGACAGAGGCAGAACTGCGTGAAGTCTTTGGTGATGAAGTGACTGAAATGGTCGATGGCGTCACCAAAATCAGCAAGATCACCTTCAAGACCAGTGAAGAGCGACAGGCTGAGAATTTCCGCAAAATGCTTCTGGCTATGGCCAGAGATATTCGCGTTATCCTGGTGAAACTGGCAGATCGCCTGCACAACATGCGAACGCTTTCTCATCAACCTGAAGAGCGCCGATTGAAGATCGCCCAGGAAACCGCTGATATCTATGCGCCACTGGCCAATCGTCTCGGCATCAGTTGGGTGAAGAGTGAACTGGAAGACCTCTCTCTGCGGTACCTGGAGCCTGAAACCTACAAAACGCTGTCGAAGAAGTTATCTCAGCACCGTCGTGAGCGCGACAAGTACGTTGCTACGGTGAAGAAAAAGCTTGAGGACATTCTCAAAGAACATGACATTGATGGACAGGTTCAGGGGCGCCTGAAGCATATCTGCTCGATCCATAAAAAGATCGTTAAACAAAAGATCGAGTTCGAACAAATTCACGATTTGATTGCTTTCCGTATTATCGTGCCAACCGTGCGTGACTGCTACGCCATGCTTGGTGTGATTCATTCCTCCTGGAAACCCGTGCCCGGACGTTTTAAAGACTTTATCGCCATGCCCAAGGCGAATATGTACCAATCCCTCCATACAACAGTTTTCGGCCCTTCAGGGCAGCGTATGGAGGTTCAGATGCGTACTGCAGAGATGCATAGCGTTGCTGAAGAGGGGATCGCGGCGCACTGGAAGTATAAAGAGGGGAAATCAGCGGCTCATGCCGATGAAGGGCGCTTTAGCTGGTTGCGGCAAATGCTGGAATGGCAGAAGGAACTTAAGGACTCCAGCGAGTTCATGTCTTCGGTCAAGGTCGATCTTTTTCCGGAAGAGGTTTATGTGTTTACACCGGACGGGGACGTTAAGGAACTGCCCAAGCAGAGTACGCCGATCGACTTTGCCTACAGTGTGCACTCCGATGTTGGTCATCGCTGCAACGGCGCCAAGGTTAATGGCCGACTGGTCCCATTGAGGACCGAACTGAAAAACGGCGACATTGTTGATATCATCACCTCTACCAACCAGACTCCCAGTAAAGACTGGTTGAAGTTTGTCAAAACCTCCAAGGCGAAAAACAGGATTCGTCATTGGGTTAAGGATCAGGAACGGCAAAAGAGCCTGGAATTGGGACGTGACCTCCTGGAAAAGGAGCTACGTAAATTTGGCTTCAGCTACAATCGTGCGTTGAACCTGGATACGGTTAAAGGCGCCTTGTCTGAGCTGGGCTTCCGCAATTTCGAAGATCTTCAGGCGGCAGTCGGCTATGGCAAGGTGACCTGTAATCAGGTTCTTTCCCGAATAATTCCTGAGCAGTTCAAGGCAGAGGCCCCGAAGCCGAGCAAGATCAGCCAGGTTCTGGGAAAAATTCGTAGAAAGCCGGTTGATGCGATTAACGTGCAGGGCCTGGAAGGCATCCTGGTCAGATTCTCAAAGTGTTGCAACCCCTTGCCGGGCGATGAAGTGATCGGATTTATTTCACAAGGGCTTGGTGTCACTGTTCATGCAGCCGATTGCCCCCGTGTTCTTGAGACCGACCCTGATCGTCGTGTCGAGGTGTCCTGGAATCGGCAGAAAGGTGCGACCCGCTCTGTCAAGATCAGGGTCTACAGTCTGGACCAGAAAGGTATCCTGGCAACGATCACCAAGGTCATAACCAAGAATGCAGCCAATATCTTGCGTGCCAGCGTTTACTCTACGAATGACGGTCGCGGCATCCATAGCTTTGAAATCGACGTGCAGGATGTACAACACCTGACCCGGGTTATGGAGTCGGTACAGAAAGTCAAAGGCGTGCAGCAGGTCGAGCGCGTCAGGGTCGGCCGCAACAAGTAAGTAATTCTAAACTTGGGAGCTACTCATGGATAAAAAACAGATACAAACCAATAACGCCCCTGCCGCGATTGGACCCTATTCGCAGGCCATCCAGGTTGGAGACTTCACTTTCTACTCCGGACAAATTCCTCTGGATCCTCAAAGTGGCATGATTGTCGAAGGTGGCATCGTCGAGCAGACTCGGCAAGTGATGGCGAATATGGGAGCGATGTTGAAGGCTTCGGGTCGGGGCTTTGATGATGTTGTCAAAACCACCATCTACCTCACTGATCTTGCCGACTTTGTAACGGTTAACGAAATTTACGGTGAATTCTTTGGTGATGTACCGCCGGCCAGAGCCTGCGTGCAGGTGGCCGCTTTACCGAAAGGCTCTGAGATAGAGATTGAGTGGATAGCTACAGCCTGAACCAAATTTTCCACCCGTTCTCTTCGCGCACTCGAGTCGCAGAGAGCACAGAGACAATCTGAGTTTTTTGTTTTCATTGAGGGCACTGATATTGATTTATCAGTGCTCTTTTTGTTTCCGATTTATGGATTTCCTGGTTTTCTCCGTGTCTCCGCGCCTCCGCGTTGAATAAGGCTTTCGGCGTTAACGGTTTCGTCATCCGCCCGCACCACGCTTTTTAAGTTCGTTCTGGAC
>JAOUDB010000334.1 GCA_029859485.1 Desulfuromonadales bacterium
CCGGGCACAACCTCCGAATTGCAACGCGAGCAACAACCGTTCTCAATCTCTTCGGGATAGAGCCAGCCATGTTCAGGGCAGGAGGTCGTTTCCTTACAGACCATCCCCTGGGTCAGCAGATTTTCGAAAGGCTCGTCAATGGACACCATACCGAGGTCACGCATGACCTTGGTCCAGAAACGGGCATAAAGAAGGTGCATGACCGCATGCTCAACGCCACCGATATACTGATCGGCAGGAAGCCAGTAATCAACAGCCGCCTTGTTGACGGGCGAGCTTTCACAATGAGGGCTGGCATAACGCAGGAAATACCAGGAACTTTCAACAAAGGTGTCAAAAGTATCCGTTTCCCGTTTTGCAGGATCGCCACATTTCGGACAGGAGGTGTTGACGAAAGATTCAAGCTTTGCCAAGGGGCTGCCACCCTCGCCGGAGAACTCGATATCAGTGGGTAAGGTGACCGGCAGGTCCTGTTCAGGAACAGGCACAGCGCCACAACTGTCACAGTAGATCACCGGGATCGGCGTACCCCAATAGCGCTGCCTGGAAACCAGCCAATCGCGGATCCGGTAATTAACCGATTTCTGGCCCAGCTCTTGTGATTCAAGATATTCAGAAACTTTCTCTTTGCCGGCTTGATTATCAAGTCCGTCAAACTGGCCCGAGTTGACCATCGTACCAGGCCCTTCCCAGGCGGCCTCCATCGAAGCAGGCTCGAGCACTTCCCCTTCGGGTTGAATCACAACCTGCATCGGCAAGTCATATTTACGGGCAAAGTCGAAATCACGCTGATCGTGAGTCGGCACCGCCATAACAGCCCCCGTGCCATAGCCCATCAAAACAAAATTTGCCAAGAATATCGGCATCTTTGCGCCATTCACAGGGTTAATGCAGTAAGACCCGGTGAAGACGCCTTCTTTTTCATAATCATCGCTGGTTCGTTGCGCCTGCTCGACACCCTGCACCTTCTTGATAAAAGCTTCAACATCCTGACGTCGGTCTTCGGCAGTCAACTCTTGAGCGAGAGGATGCTCCGGGGCAAGGCTCATAAAAGTTGCACCAAAGAGCGTATCTGGACGTGTCGTAAAGACACGTACGGCATGGTCTTGCCCCTCAACGGTAAAGTCGATCTCACAACCTGTGCTCTTGCCGATCCAGTTTCGCTGCATCGTCAGTACGGAGTCGGGCCAGCCGGGCATGTTCTGGGTAGATTCAAGAAGCTCTTCAGCGTAGTTGGTGATGCGGAAGAACCACTGCTCCAGCTCTTTCTCTTCAACCTTATTCTCGCAGCGCCAGCAACATTCTTCCTCAACCTGCTCATTGGCGAGCACCGTCTCGCATTCTGGGCACCAGTTGACAGCGGCACTTTTCTTGTACGCCAGCCCCTTCTCCATCATTTTCAGAAAGATCAGCTGCTCCCAGCGATAATAGTCAGGCTCGCAGGTCGCTAACTCCCGATCCCAGTCATAGGAAAAACCCATGCGCTTGAGCTGGGTGCGCATGTTGGCGATATTCTCCCGGGTCCATTTCGCAGGATGCGTTCCATGCTGGATGGCCGCATTTTCAGCAGGCATACCAAAAGCATCCCAACCCATCGGGTGCAGTACGTTATAACCCTGCAAACGTTTGAAACGGGCGACAACATCACCGATCGAGTAATTGCGCACGTGTCCCATATGAATACGACCGGAGGGATAAGGGAACATTTCCAGCAGATAATATTTCGGTTTACTGTCATCCTCGGACACGGCCCAGGGCTTGGTCTCCGCCCACTGCTTCTGCCAGGCGATCTCTAAATCCAAGGGGTTGTAACGTTCCTGCATACTGCCTCCATAGGGGAGCTTTTTTCAGACTTGCCACAAACTGACATTTGGCACGAGTTCACGACCTTAAACATGAAAACCGGCGTAAGCCGGCTGTTATCATGGGCAAAGGATCGGCCATCATTCGGAGCAACGGCTACGGCCGTCATTCAGAGGGATTATTTGGCGCGATAGGTGATACGACCACGGCTGAGGTCGTAGGGCGAAAGCTCCACTGTTACACGATCACCGGGCAGGATACGGATGTAGTACTTACGCATTTTTCCGGAAATATGTGCCAGAACAACATGCCCGTTATCAAGCTCGACCTTGAACATTGCATTTGGCAACGGCTCAATAACACTACCTTCAACTTCAATTGCTTCTTCTTTTGACAAACCAGCCTCCGATTTTCCAGGTTAGATAAGGTTCAAACACTCATTAATTTTTTGACCGTTTCCAGGATCTTCATGGTCTGGATCGGCTTGGTGATATATTCATTAGCACCCAGGGCCAAAGCTCTTTCACGATCTTCTATCGCCCCTTCCGTGGTGATAACGATAATAGGGGTCTCTTTGTAGTTTGGATCGTTACGAACCATACTGACAAGCTTCAAGCCATCCATAATAGGCATGTTGATATCTGTCAGGATAAGGTCAAATTTTTCCGCGCTCAGTTTTTTAAGGCCATCCACACCGTCATTTGCTTCAACGATCTGAAAACCACGAATTCGTTTCAGTGCAAACACTATCAACTGCCGCATGGTGGGCGAGTCTTCAACAACAAGAACTTTATAGCCAGTCACAGAACTTCTCCCGCTACTTGGTTAACAAATCAATAAAACCCTGGATCGTCGACAACTTTCTCTCTGAATCGGAATACATCCGAGACGAGAAAACTGCCGTGGCGGCATGTCCGGCCAACAGGGTGAAAAGTTCATAGTCCACATTGGTAAACTCATCCTTCTGCTCAAACAGCTTGTAGATGGAAATCACACCAATAACATGTTCCTTGATTTTAAGAGGGATACAAACAATAGGCTTTTGGAAATCGCACACATAACCATGCATCGACTCAATAAAATAGTTTTCGCCAGAATCGACAGTCTCACCAATAATACCAGAGCCTACGGCTATGGAAGGCAGGGCCGAGGTTTCAAGCCCCTCGCTGGCCACAGGCTCAAGAAGATTCGTCTTCTCATCAAGCAGAAGCACAGCAAATTCTTCGGCGCCGATCAGGTTAATGACAATTTCTTGTATAATTTTCAGAACTTCTTTGAAATCGAGGGTTGAATGCAATTGGTAGGAAGCAATGTAGAGATTGGCAAGCATATTGTTCTCTTCTTCAATCTCAACATAACGATTTGCAAAATTCTGGTTCTCCTCCTCGACAACCTTGATCTGGCCCAGAATCTCTTCCTTTTCCTGCTCAAGCTCTAAAATTTTCTTTTTCAGTTCCAGTGCTTCCGGACCATCAGCAACAACATCAGGGCCCTTTTCCTTGAGGGCTTCCTCTAGCTTAACAACGCGAAAGCGAAGACGTTCGTTCTCCTTCAGAAGGTCCTGGGTGAACTCGGCTCCTTTTTTGAAAACCTGCAGAAATTCATCTGCACGCCCTGCAGTGTCATTTTCTTCGTCATGATGACTCATGCACAAGCTCCTCGTCTCTTATTCCCAGCCAAAATCATGGAATAATAACAATCCTTCGTAAAAATATCCAGCGTTAATAACGCTATCACAACGCATAAACACTGTATTTCAGATCACCTGTCGCAACCACACTCTTTAAGGATTTCCCTGCACACCAGAGGCAGGGGAACAATTCGATCAACGAGTCCGGTTGCGATTGCCTCCTTCGGCATACCGAAAACAACACAACTTTCTTCGGCTTCAGCAATCACACGCCCACCATGACTGTTGATGGTGTGAACGCCCATACGGCCATCGTTGCCCATGCCGGTCAGGACCACTCCGAGCAAGCGCTTTTCGTAAATAGATGCGGCGCTAGAAAAAAGGGCATCGACCGAAGGCAGATATCGCTGATGACCCTTGGGATCAGAAATTTTGGCAATGACATTGGATCCTTTTTGAAAAAACTCAAGATTTTTTCCACCGGGCGCAATCAAAACCTGCCCTGGCCGGACAATGTCACCATTCTCAGCTTCCTTTATAGACAATGCACAGAAGC
>JAOUDB010000335.1 GCA_029859485.1 Desulfuromonadales bacterium
CCTCGGCTGTGGTGCCTGCATCGACTCCTGCCCGGAAAACGCCCTGCAGCTCGTCGAACGCGACAAGCGCCCCCGCCCCCCCCTCAACAAAGGTTTGATGTTTACCCGAATTTTAAAAGAGAAGGGGCGGTTGCTGCCAATGGTGGCATCTGAGGTGAAGAAGAATTTGAAGAAGATGGTTAGGGGCTGAGACTGGTTACTGGAGGTTAGAGGCTGGGGGGACGCGGTCGGTTAAAATCTTTGCCCTTCAACCTCTCAAAAGCTAAACAACTTTCCCCATATCCCGATGCAAAGCCTCACGCAAATGCCAGGCCGTAGCCCCCACCAACCCCTGGTTAATCGTAAAATCATCCACCTTGACCACAGGCATCACTTCCAGCGAGGTTGACGTAATGAAAACCTCATCTGCATACTTCAAGTCCTGCATTTTGAATTCACCGGTCACGACCCTTAAGTTCAACTCCTCCTCACAGAGCCGGATAATGGTCGAACGGGTCACCCCTTCCAGAAGTCCGGTAGAGGCATCAGGAGTGAACACCCACTGGTCCTTGACCCAGAAGATATTCGACGAAGCGCCCTCGCAGATGTGATCCTTGTTGTTCAGCATGATCACCTCAAAAGCCCCGTAAGCCTTGGCTTCGAGTTTGCCCAGCAGGCTATTGAGGTTACTGATCGACTTGATCTTGGGGTTAATCGCTTCAGGAGCGTTACGGCGCGTTTCGGCCAGGCGAAGCTGAATCCCCTCTGCATAATGAGCTGATTCAAAAGGCTCGAACTCCCGGGCAATGATCAGACAGGTCAGAACCTTGCCCATATCACGCTGGAATCCCACCTGCCCTTTTCCGCGAGTAATGGTTATGCGGAAATAAGCATCGTTCAAACCGTTCTTCTCTTTCAACGCCATCAGGATCTTTTCCAACTCTTCCTGCGAGAAAGTCATCGGATAGCAAAGAGCCTCGGCAGATTGCAGCAGCCGCTGGTAGTGTTTAGGGAATTGATAGAGGTGATTGCCAACGGAACGGAAGCTTTCATAGATCCCGTCACCATACAAAAGCCCCTGATCAAAAACAGAGACCACAGCCTCATCGCTTTTGACGAATTCTCCATTTAAATAAACATAGCTCATACCTGGTTCCTTTATGCAATTTGAAGCCGGAACTCAACATTCAACTACATGATACCGCTTCAAATCCAGATGTATATGAAAGAAAAAACAACTTTAAAAAGCCAAAAAACCAACATTCTGCCTGTGGGCACTTAACTACCTGCCATCCTTGGCGAAAACCTGTAAAAACTCGACACCACTCGAACAATCAACCCTACCTAGGAAAAATCAACAAATATCTGTTTTAACTTAGCTTTTATCAACAAAAGTTCAAAACAAAATGAGCCTTTAACGTTTAACAACTCTCTGTTATCACGACTTGTAATCACCAGAAAGTATGGTTAGATAAAGGACAGTTTGAGAATAAATAATAATCCGTTGGAGTCCGTATGAGTTTTGACAACAGCAACAAAACCATGGAAAAGGAAACAACCCGCCGCTACCTGCTGGCCAACATGCTTAATGCTGCAAACAGCAGTCAACTGCAAGCGTCACATGGTCGTTGGTTCAGCTTCTGGCAAGGGCTGTTCAAATCACCGCGCACGATGTAGTCACCGTGCCCGAACAGCTGTGTTTTCCATCCACCCCCTCCCAAATGAAGCCTTGAAAGGTTTCAGTCGTCACGGAAACGGCAACTCCATCTGAGCCGATTCATCGAGCAGAATATCCGTAGTCAGGTTTGATACTGTCAGTCCAAGCAGGCGCACCGGGCGCGGCCCGGCTTCGGTTTTACCCAAAAGGGTATCGGCCAGGTCAAGCATGACTCCCGCATCGTCAATCGGTTCTGTCTGGGTATGACTACGAGTGACACTTTGAAAGTCGTCATAACGAACTTTCAGCGTCAGTGTCAAACCACTCGTCTTGCGCGTGATTAGAAGCTCTGAAACCTGTTTTGCCAACTTATCGAGGAAGATCATCATCTCACCCTTGTCGACACAGTCCTCATCCAGAGTGGTTTCCTTGCCGATCGATTTACGAAGACGGTTTGGCACCACTTCACGGTTATCTATGCCGCGGGCAATATTGTAGAAATAAGGCCCGGAGCTGCCGAACAGTCGTTGCAGTTCCTCCTCTGATAGCTTGCGAAGATCGGCCCCTGAAGCAATGCCGCGGGTTAGCATGCGTTTTTCTGTGACTCGACCTACCCCGTGAAAGCGCCGGACTGGCAGTTCGGCAATAAAAGCTTCCGCCTGTTCAGGAGTCACCACAGTCAACCCGGCCGGTTTGTTGATATCGGAGGCCACCTTGGCGAGGAACTTGTTGTAGGAGACTCCGGCAGAAGCAGTCAGTTCCGTGCGCTTGCGGATCTCGGACAGGATCTCGCGCGCCACCTGGGTTGCGAACTCGATGCCCGGCTTGTTCTCGGTGACATCGAGGAAGGCTTCATCTAGGGAAAGAGGCTCGACCAGGTCGGTGTACTCGTGAAACAGTTCACGGATCTGCATGGAGACGTTACGGTAAGCCTCGAAACGCGGTCTGACAAAAACGGCATGAGGACAAAGCCGATAAGCCCGCACAGAAGACATGGCCGAGTGAATGCCGAACTGACGCGCTTCGTAGGAACAGGTCGCCACCACCCCCCGTGAGCCTGGATCGCCACCGACGATCACCGGCTTACCACGCAGCTGCGGATTGTCCCGTTGTTCAACGGCGGCATAAAAAGCGTCCATATCGACATGAACGATCTTGCGCTGCTTCACTACTTTCTCGACCTGGGTCAATGGAGTCATTGTTCCGTTCAAGGGAAAAGTTTGGGGCGTATCTTCACAATATTCAAGGAAATATTAACATCATCAGCTCTTTACCGCACGGATTCTGACTCAAATCGAACATCATTAATCTCAATCTGACAGCTTGAGTTCTGCCGCGATAGTGCTTTAATAAAATCAGAGGTCGTTATGAGATTTTTACTTTACAATATGCGCTACGGAACCGGCCCCAGGATGCATAATCACTTGCGTTCTTCACGCAAGAACCTGGCAAAAATCACTTCTTTTCTGCAGGAACTGGAGCCTGACCTTGTCGGCCTGATCGAGGTCGATCACGGTTCATATCGGACAGGCTGGAAGAATCAGGCAGAGCAGATGGCTGAATCTCTGGGCCATTATCACTCGCACTCCATCAAGTACGGTCAAAGCTCCTTCTGGAGACATGTGCCCGTAGTCAGGAAACAGGGCAACGCGTTTCTAGCCCGCGATCGCATCCGCAACGAAACTTTCCACTTCTTCAAACACGGCATGAAACGACTGGTGATTGAGTTGGAGCTCGAACATATGGTGGTTTATCTGGTCCACCTGGCTTTGGGCGGGAAGGTTCGGCATCAGCAGCTGAACGCACTCTATGACCTGGTCAAGCAGACCGAACGGCCCTGCGTGGTCGCAGGAGATTTCAACATGCTCTGGGGGGATAAAGAGATAGACCTGTTCCTCGCAGCAACGGGGCTGCAAAACGCCAACGCTGACAATTTGCCAACTTACCCCAGCAATAATCCACGGCGGCACCTGGACTTTGTCCTTCACAGCAAAGGGATTACGGTCAAAGATTTTCATATCCCTCAGATTCCCTTTTCAGATCATCTTCCCGTGCTGGTTGATTTCGATGTTCAGGTTGAGAATGACCAACGCAAAGCATCACGTGCGCCGCATTGCTACTGCGTTGAAGGCAAAGAGGTTGTGAAATCAATGGAGAATTTTACCAGTGAGTCTTGCGGTTGAGCTGAAGGTAGATCTCACGACAAAGGGCAGCCAATTGGCTGCCCTTTGTTTTTGTGTGTTGATCATGGAACAGCTTTGTAGCTTACGCTAACTCATCTACAGCCACACGGTAGCGCGGATCTTCGATCACGTTCACTTCAATCATGCTACCGGCAT
>JAOUDB010000336.1 GCA_029859485.1 Desulfuromonadales bacterium
TGTTGAACGTTGTGACAGTATTATCAGTGATCTCCTTGATTTCTCCCGCCAGCGCAAAATTGAAAAAGAAGCCGTTGCGGTTGATGAATGGCTCGCAGAACTCCTTGATGAACTCACTTTCCCTGCTGACGTTAACTGTCATTGGTTGCTCAATTCTAAGGCTGTTGCTTCGATTGACAGCGAGCGATTACGCAGGGTTTTGGTGAATGTGATTACAAACGCCTTGCAGGCTATGGATGAGGTCTCTGTGACTGATAAATCCCTGGAGATCATCACCATGGTTGCCGATGGACGATGTGAAATTAACGTGTGTGACACCGGGGTAGGGATGAGTGAAGAGGTTATGTCACGCATCTTTGAGCCGATGTTCAGCACCAAGAACTTTGGTGTTGGCCTGGGTGTTCCGATTATTAAGAATATTATGGAAGGGCATGGCGGTGGCGTAATCTATCAAAGCTCTCCTGGTAGGGGTACGACTGTGAAGCTGTGGCTACCGTCCGTTCTGTCTCATGGGAAATGACCCTCTAGTCTGATCCGGGTGGCTCATGTCGTTAACTTGTCTCGAAACTTTGATTGAACTATTTCGTTTCTGCCGTCTATTGGCACGTTCGTTGTAGCCCAATGCTGTTAATGCCCCTGCTTCTCTTGTTTCTCATGCTCTTGTATAGTGCCGCCGGGTGATAACGAAGGCGAACCTTTAGCTGGCGACACAGTAGTGTGCCAGTAAAAAGGATTGCGCGGCCAATGGGCAAGTTCTGACCCTGTTGGAGTAATCTGTCATTTCATACAAGTATCCATCTTCTTCCCCCGCTTGAGTTTACTGTCTTTTGCTCATGATGAAGAGCAGTGTGACACATAAGCCCTTTTCTCAAAACTCAAACGCCGGAACTGGTTATGCGGCATATACATAATCACGGTTCCGGCGTTTTGGATTTTCCAGGTTTTTTTCTGACCTTTTGGCAGGTTTTTGCAATAGTCCAGGTTGATTTTTTTTGCTGTGGTCTGTTTTCCTGGCCGTCAGTTCGTTGCTGGCATGTTTGCCGGGGAGTAATTGACTGGACGCCGCCAATAGAAAAGTAAACAACATAATGATCTCAAACATTTTGACCTCCTTCGTCTGTGGTTTTGAGTAAAACACCGCATGTTGTCAGAATATGTCACACTGTTGACGCCTCAGATTTTGCGTTTTTTATTGTGACTAAACGAAAGAAAATTGAGGTGAAAATATCTGCTGTAAAAGAGGTAAATGAGGGTGGTTTGTGCGTTGACGGAGGGGGGGAAATCGTATACAGTATGCAGGTTTCAGCTCAGTTATACCCTAAAACTTCATGAGAACGAGCACTTTATATTCGGTGGCGATCTTTCGCTGCTAACAACTTAGATGAAGGAGAGAGAAGATGATTGAAGCTTACCTGATGCATGAAAAAGAACGTAATGCCCAGGGGATTCCTGCGTTGCCCCTCACCCCTGAGCAAACCACCGGCCTCTGTGAACTACTGCAGAATCCGCCTGCAGGCAAGGAAGAGTTCCTGATGGATCTTTTCACCGAGCGTGTTTCGCCCGGTGTTGATCCTGCTGCTGAAGTCAAGGCCGGTTTCCTGGCCGAGATTCTGACCGGCGCGAAGAGTTCTCCCCTGATTGACAAAAAGCGTGCTGTTCAGATCCTCGGCACCATGATAGGTGGCTACAACGTTCAACCGCTGATCGGTGCTTTGAGTGATTCTGCTTTGGCTGATGAGGCTGCTGCTGCACTCTCAGGCATGACTTATGTATATGATGCTGCGGATCAGGTCATTGAACTGTCCAAGAGCAACGCTGCGGCGAAAAAGGTAGTTGAAAGCTGGGCTGCGGCCGAGTGGTTTACCAATAAGCCAGTCCTGGACGAGATCATTAAGGTCAAAGTCTTCAAGGTTGAAGGTGAAATCAACACGGATGATTTCTCTCCTGCCGGTGATGCCTGGAGCCGTCCTGACATTCCACTGCACGCCCTGGCCATGGGTAAGTCCCGTTTCCCCGGTGGTATCGAAGAGATCGCCAAGTGGCGTGCTGAAGGCCACCAAGTGGCTTTTGTCGGTGATGTTGTTGGTACCGGATCTTCCCGTAAGTCGGCGTGTAACAGCGTGCTCTGGTGCATCGGTGATGATATCCCGGCCGTTCCCAACAAGCGTCGTGGTGGCGTGATCATCGGTGGTGTTATCGCTCCGATTTTCTTCAACACCGCGCAAGATTCCGGCACTCTGCCACTGCGGATGGACGTTTCCAATCTGAACATGGGTGATGTGATCACCATCAATACCACAAAAGGCGAAGTTACCAACGAAGCTGGTGATGTTGTCTCCACCTTCGAGATCAAGCCGGATACGGTTGCTGATGAGTTCCGTGCCGGTGGCCGGATTCCACTGATTATCGGTTGTGCTGTGACCAAGCAAGCTCGCGAAGCTCTGGGCATGGGCGAGACTGACATCTTTGCCCAGGCAGCTAACCCTACGGCTAAAGCGGACCAGGGTTACACTCAGGCTCAGAAGATGGTTGGTCGCGCCTGTGGTGTTGATGGTGTTCTGCCAGGTTCTTCCTGCGCTCCGATCATGACCACTGTTGGCTCCCAGGACACCACCGGCCCAATGACCGCTGATGAGATCAAGGAGCTGGCTTGCCTGCGCTTCAAATCGCCTATGGTCATGCAGTCCTTCTGTCACACCGCTGCTTATCCGAAGCCGGCTGACGTGAAAATGCACGCCAACCTGCCGAAATTCATCTCCGATCGCGCCGGTGTTCCCTTGCGCCCGGGCGATGGTGTTATTCACAGCTGGCTGAACCGCCTGCTGGTTCCCGACACTGTCGGTACCGGAGGTGATTCCCACACCCGTTTCCCGATCGGCATCAGCTTCCCCGCCGGTTCCGGCCTGATCGCCTTTGCCGGTGCTCTCGGCTTTATGCCTCTTGATATGCCTGAGTCAGTTCTGGTGCGCTTCAAGGGTGAGTTTAACGAAGGCATCACCCTGCGTGATGCTGTCAACGCCATCCCTTACTGGGCCATCAAGCAGGGGCACTTGACTGTTCCGAAGAAGAACAAGGTCAACATCTTCAACGGCCGTATCCTGGAAATGGAAGGTCTGCCAAACCTGTCGGTTGAGCAGGCGTTCGAGCTCACTGATGCTGCCGCAGAGCGTTCCGCTGCCGCCGGTTGTATCAAGCTCTCTGAAGAGAGTGTCTGTACTTACCTGCGCTCCAACGTTGCTCTGATGAAGAAGATGATCGAAGAAGGTTATCAAGATCCAGAGACACTGCAGGGCCGCATTGACGCCGTCAACGAGTGGCTCAAGGATCCCAAGCTGCTCGAAGCCGATGCCAACGCTGAGTATGCTGCTGTGATCGAAATCGACCTGTCTGAGATCACCGAGCCGATTCTCGCTTGCCCGAACGATCCTGATGATGTCAAGCTGCTCTCCGACATCCAGGGGACCCCGATTCAGGACGTTTTCCTCGGTTCCTGTATGACCAACATCGGTCACTTCCGCGCAGCTGCGGAGATCTGGCGCGGTGAGAAGTTCAACCCGAATGTTCGCACCTGGGTCTGCCCTCCGACCCGTATGGATCAGGACAAGCTGAAAGAAGAAGCTGTCTTCTCGGTATTCAGCGCCATGGGTGCCCGTCTGGAAATCGCTGGTTGCTCCCTCTGTATGGGCAATCAGGCCCGTGTTCCTGATGGTGTCAACATGTTCTCCACCAGTACCCGTAACTTCGATGATCGCATCGGTAACGGTGCCCAGGTTTATCTCGGCTCAGCTGAGCTCGGTGCTGTCACCTCAAATATGGGTAAGTTGCCGACTCCCGCAGAGTACCTGGCTGTTTACAAGGAGAAGGTTGCTCCTAAGAAAGACGAGATTTACCAGTACCTGCAGTTTGATGAGATGGATGGGTACAAGTAATCGGTTTAAAGATATAGGGCTAAAAAAGGGCCGCTCCT
>JAOUDB010000337.1 GCA_029859485.1 Desulfuromonadales bacterium
GAAGGCCCCTGGAGTAATAAAGGCGTAGCCGGTAATTAGCATGAACATAAAGACGAAACTCGCCGGAATGCTTTTACTCGGAATCAGCAGACCCAGAACGCTCAAAGTAATTAGACAAAGACCTCCCTTGACAATCCAAGGCAAAAAAGTTCTTTGCCGAGCTTCTACATTCGAACGAATAAGGACAGAATGCGGGCTGGTTTGTGCCGCTTCAAATGCAGGCACAAAGGCTGCCAGTGTCGTTGCACCAATACCAAGCAGCAGCCCCTTGGTAATTGACAAAGGAGTCACAAAAAGATTCTGTACGTTAAGAACGAAATAAAGGTCATTAATAGTTCGTGTAACAATAGAAAGAAGCCCGTTAGCGAGCACGATACCCAGCACCAAGCCAAGCAAAGTGCCAATGGTACCGACGATCAAGGCTTCAATAAGGACCATGCTAAAAATTTCCTTACGGGTTACACCCAAGGTACGTAAAGCGCCTAGTAGTCTTCTGCGCTGCAAAATCGAGAATGTCATGGTGTTGTAAATGAGAAACATTCCGACTACCAGAGCCAAAAGGCTTAAGGCAGTAAGGTTGAGTTGAAACGCGCTTGTCATCTGTGCCATGGTTTTTGAGCGAGTATTTGCCGGAATAATTTCCGCATTTGCTGGTAGAAGGCTCCGAAGTTGTTCCAAAATCTTTTTCTCTTCACTGTTATTGGGAACAATCAAGTCAACCCGTGACAAAAGACCCTTAAGAGACAACATCTCTTGAGCTGAACTGATGTCGGTAATAACGAGGTTTTCCAAAGCCTTGGTTGTGACTTTTTCACGTGTTTCCAATAAGCCTATTAACGTGAGGTCATACGAGTTGTTACCTATGGTCAGACTCAAGCGGTCTCCCTTTTTAATGCCAAAGGAATCAGCGGTTTCTTTGGTCATCAGTCCCGTTCCGGGTTTTGTCAGCAGCAGGCTTATGTCTGTTTGGCTATCAATGCTTGGCGTATAGTTTCGAAATAGACTTTCTGCGAAAGGGTCGACACCCACCAGCTTCAGAGTTAAGCCAGGTTGGCTTGCCACAGAAGCATAACCTTCCACGACAGGAGCACTATTGCGCCAATGGCCTTTTAACCGAAGATCGCTGTAGCTGTCCTCTGGAAGACCGCTGGGGCCACCAACCACCATGTGCGTGGTGCGTCCGACTAAAGCATCGGCGGAGAGACTAAAAGCACGTTCTGCGCTGCTATTGGCGAGATCGATAGCAACAACGACAGAAACCCCCAAGGCCACGCCAATCACAGCAAAGACAATCTGCAAAGGGTGACGCAGAAGATATCGGAACCCAGCTCGCCAAAGGATCATGGAAAAGCCTTTGCCTCTACGCTGTGCTCAACCAAGGCCCCATCACGAATCGTCATAACGCGGTCTGCAAGCTGGGCGACTTCAGGGCTATGAGTGACCATAAGGGTGGTCATATGATTATCTCTTATCAGATGATTTAGGAAATTGAGAACTTCGGCCCCTGTCTCAACATCAAGGTTGCCGGTTGGTTCGTCTGCTAACAACAATAACGGCTTGTGGATCAATGCTCGGCAGATGGCGATACGTTGTTGCTCCCCCCCGGAAAGGCGGTCTGGATAACTGTTAGCACGATCTGCAAGGCTCACTTGTTCAAGGATTTGAAGGGCATGTTTTTTTGAGCCAGCTTCAATATTTTTTTTGAGTTCCAGCGGGAGGAGTAAGTTCTCTATAACAGTCAGCGTGGGTATGAGGTTGTAAAATTGGAACACAAACCCGATGTTGTTACGCCTTAAGAGTGTTCTTTTCTGCTCTGTCATTGTGGTCAGGTTCTGCCCACCGATCAACACCTCCCCTTCTGTCGGTAAATCTATGCCACTGATTAAGTTCAGCAGGGTTGACTTCCCCGAACCACTTCGTCCAAGCAAGACGACAAATTCGCCTCTACGAATTGACGCATTAAGCTCACGAAAAACAATCCTTTGACTCTCACCTTCGTCAAAAGTTTTGCTCAGGTTACAAATTTCAAGGATTTCATCAGACGGCGGCATCAACTATTCCCGATATTATCTTACGTAGATATGAAGCCAACTCCCTTTTTCGATTCAAAATACTTTTTAAGATCAATAGGACGTTCCTCAATCTGAATTAGACCCAGAATAGTTCACAAAGGTTATCAAAAGGTCATAAATGACTATAACTTAGAAACAGATATTTGCATTCAATGGTTGAAGCCATAGAAGCAAATACTATAAGCGCAGTGTAATTTCTAATCACAAACCGAGCGTTTATCTCATCCTTGAACTAACCAATCTAAACCATCCCCGGTTGGGGCTTTTTTCTATAAATTATCCCAGCTTTTTATCTGAATCCTGGGCAAAAGCAATCCCAGCTTTTAGTCAATTCCTGGGGTAATGGATTTACTTGTTACTGTCCCCGAATTCCAACCTCTTCACTCCAAAATCAAAATTTGAACTGTCACCTATTTTATTAATAGATACATAGCGAGAGGTATGGGTATTAAAAATAGTGGCACTCTATTTTGTGCCCCTGAATCCTGACTGTTTTGCTCGAAGTTGCTAAGACCTGGTTGAAATGATCAGACACCGTTCAAGTCACTAAGTTGAATTCACAAACCCAGGGGTGTTAAAATGATATTGCAAAGATAAAATGTAAGGGAGAAGTCATGAATTGGACTTGGCCTGAGCACACAAAACAACACTCCGCAGCAATCGGAAAACCGCCATCATTAGCTCGATATGATAGGCGGTTTTTTATTTTGTGCTGCGCTCTGAAGGGAGTTTAGCCATGAAAAAAATCTACTTATGGGGATTGGTAGTTCTCCTCAGTTCTCTTGTAGGAGTAGCTCTTGCCCATGAAAATCATCCGAAAGCGCAGGCATCAGGTCCTGCGAACATTTACGGTGACCAATTAGGTACAGTGATCCTACCGTTTTCCTGTAACGAAATAGCCACCAAATCAGCAGAACGCGGACTCGCTCTGCTGCATCACATGACCTACGTAGGAGCCCGCGCAGCCTTTACTGAGACGGTCGAAACCGATCCTGACAGCGCCATAGGCTACTGGGGCCAATCGATGAGCTATATTCATCCACTCTGGTCAGACCCGCCTGACGAAGCTGAGTTTACGAGAGGCAAAGCTCTGGCATTGGAAGCCGCAAAGCGTGCCAAGAATGAGCAGGAACGGGCCTATATCGCTACGTTGGAAAGTTACTATGCCCAGAAGCGAAATATTAGCGAAAAGATAAATTTGGCCGCATACGCTGAAGCATGGCGCAAGGTTTATGAACAGTTCCCGAAAGACATTGAGGCTGCCAGCTTCTACGCTCTCGCTAATTTGGCAACTGTCGATCCAGGCGACAAGAGCTATTCAAAACAGAAACAAAGCGCCATGATCACCAAGCAGGTCCTCGAAAGTGTTCCCGATCACCCTGGAGCACATCATTACACCATCCACGCCCTGGACTACCCAACCCTAGCCATAGAGGCACTTGAAGTCGCACGCAACTACGGCAAAATCGCCCCGGCGGTTCCCCATGCGCTGCACATGCCGGCCCACATCTTCACCAGACTCGGGCTATGGGATGAATCGATCGACATGAACAGACGCTCAGCAAATGCTGCCCTCAAACATCCGGCAGACGGAAAGATTTCATTGCACTATCTACATGCCTTAGACTACTTGGTCTACGCCTACCTACAAAGGGGTGAAGATGCCAAGGCCGAAGAAGTTCTTAACGAGCTGATGGCTGTTAAAGGACCATATCAGACTCACGTGGCATCCGCTTACAGCTTCGCCGCTGTTCCGGCACGCATAGCTCTCGAACGACAGCAATGGGCAACTGCGGCAACCCTCGAAGCACAAACTCCAGGCAACTATCCTTGGCAAGTCAATCCCGCCATGGAGGCAATCACCTACTTTAGCAATGGTCTCGGAGCG
>JAOUDB010000338.1 GCA_029859485.1 Desulfuromonadales bacterium
AGAAAGGTCGGAGGGCGAACGGCGGTCTGGGTCATGTAGAAGAATTTCAGACGCTGGCCGCGATACATAGGCGGCTGGTGGTTATACTCGGCGTCTTTGAGGACTTTATTCAGCGCCGAGGTGGTCACTTTACGGTTGAACTCGTCATTCACCATCTCAACATCAGCCATAATCTTGTTGATGCGTTGACCGGTCAAAGCTGAAACGAAGTGAATCGGGCTGTCCGGCAGAAAACGAAAAGCAGCGCGCACATCCTTAATGTACTCGCTCATGGTTTTGTTGTCTTTCTTCAGCAAATCCCACTTATTGACCACGATGATAATGGCCCGGCCACGCTCGTGCGCATAGCCAGCAATCGTCAGGTCCTGATCGGTAATACCCTCTTCCGCATCGACGACGATCAGAGCAATATGGCAGCGGTCCAGGGCCTTCAGAGCCTGGATCACCGAGTACTTTTCAAGCTTTTGTGAGACTCTACCTTTGCGCCGGATGCCGGCGGTATCGATCAGCACATAGCGTCGTTCATTATAGGCAAAAGCCGTGTCAACGCTATCGCGTGTCGTGCCTGCCGTCGGGTTGGCGACCACACGCTCATAGCCGAGCAGACGATTAACAAGAGACGATTTGCCGACATTCGGGCGACCGACAATCGCCATACGGGTTTCAGTCTCTTCATCGTCCTTCTCAGACGGTTCCGGCATCAGGGCAAGAAGCTCCTGAACCAGGTCATTCGTACCGATGCGATGTTCTGCGGCTATCGGGTGAATCGCATCAACCCCCAAAGCATAGAACTCACCCAGGTAAGCCTCCTGGGCAGGACCATCCATCTTGTTCACGACAAAGAGGACAGGTTTATCCACCTGTCGCAGCATATGCGCGACCTCTTCATCAGCGGGGTTCAAACCCTCACGACCATCCATGAGAAAGATGATGATATCGGCCTCTTCGATAGCCAACTGAGACTGCTCGCGCATTTGCGCCAGCAGACGCTCGCTGCTGACCGGTTCAAAGCCACCGGTATCGATCAAAGTAAAACGTTTCGCAAAGCGATCCACATCCGCATAGTTGCGGTCGCGGGTCACCCCCGGGAAATCCTCGACAATCGCCTGGCGCCTGCCAATAATCCGGTTAAAAAGTGTCGACTTACCCACATTGGGACGTCCGACGATTGCAACAAGGGAACTCATAAAATAATCTCAATCCAGGGTTCAGGTAACAAGTTTAAAGGTAAAGGGGCCACCCCTTAACCCTGCACCCTTAACCCTTAGCCCTTAACCTTTGCAGTAATAACCCTTATACCACTCAACAAATCTCTCAACCCCCACCTCGATCGGCGTCGCAGGCCGGAAGCCGACATCATTACTCAAAGCGTCAACATCGGCCCAGGTTGCAGGCACATCGCCCGGCTGAATCGGCATAAAGTTCTTAATGGCTTCTTTGCCCAAAGCCTTCTCGAGAGTTTCGATCAGGTACATCAGCTCCACGGGGTTGTTGTTACCGATATTATACACCCGGTAAGGAGCAGCACTCGTGCCAGGATCGGGAGTATCTCCCGACCATACGGCGTTTGCTTGTGCGGGTTGATCTGTAACACGAATCACACCCTCAACGATATCATCAATGTAGGTAAAATCTCGTTTCATGCGACCATGATTAAAAACATCGATCGGTTCACCGGCAAGGATCGCCTTAGTGAAGAGGAAAAGGGCCATATCCGGTCGACCCCAGGGCCCATACACAGTGAAGAAACGCAAACCTGTACAGGGCAAACCGTAGAGATGTGCATAGGTATGCGCCATCAACTCGTTGGCCTTCTTGCTTGCCGCATAAAGCGATAAGGGATGATCCACATTGTCATGCACCGAGAAGGGCATGGTCGTGTTGGCACCGTAAACCGAGGAGGACGAAGCGTAAACCAGGTGCCCGACCTTATGATGACGGCACCCCTCGAGGACATTCATAAAACCGACCAGGTTGGCATCGACATAGGCATGCGGATTAGTCAACGAATAACGCACCCCGGCCTGCGCTCCCAGGTTGACCACCGCATCAAACGCGTACTCAGCAAAGAGCTTTTCCATCGCGGCACGATCAGAGAGGTCACATTTCACAAAGGTGAAATTATCATGGCCTTCCAGAAGCTTAAGTCGGTTTTCTTTAAGTGAAACCTCATAGTAATCGTTGAGGTTGTCGAGACCGATAACCGTGTCACCACGCTCAAGGAGACGCCGGCAAAGGTGGAAACCGATGAAGCCAGCTGCGCCGGTCACCAAGATACATGGATGTGCTTCAAAATTTTTACTCATAGCCAACCTTTCATAAAATTTTTACCACTCGTTCGCTTTGCTCACTAGAGACACGGAGAACACGAAGAAAAACGTATGAGTTAGTTTAAACATTAGACTTTAAGGTGTCCTCAGTGCCCTCTGTGCTCTCTGTGGTGAGCACCTTTTGACTATCGCTCTTTAAGAAAGCTCAGAAGCCCAGCTGTTTTTTCTTCCATAAGGGCATGATCCCCACGCGATTCAACATTCAACCGCACCACCGGCTCTGTGTTTGACATGCGCAGATTGAAGCGCCAGTCGGCAAACTCAACAGAAAGTCCGTCCGTATGATCGACATCAAGAGCACCGGCGGAGTAGTTTTCCTCAACAGCCGCAATCGCCGCAGCAGGGTCGTTCAGTGTCCGATTGATCTCACCACTGGCAGGAAACTTCTTCATCCGCTCACCCACCAATTCAGAAAGAAGTTTTTTCTGCCGGCACATCAGCTCGACCACCAGCAACCATGGGATCATACCACTGTCACAGTAGGCGAAGTCGCGGAAATAATGGTGAGCGCTCATTTCGCCGCCATAAACGGCATCCTCAGCGCGCATCCGCTCCTTAATGAAGGCATGGCCAGTCTTGCTCATCACAGCCCGGCCACCCGCCTGCTCGACGATATCAATGGTATTCCAGGTCAGGCGCGGGTCATGGATGATCTTAGCATTGGGTCTCGTTGCTAGAAAAGCTTCAGCGAGTAGACCAACAATGTAATAACCCTCGATAAACTCACCATGCTCATTAAAGAGGAAGCAGCGGTCAAAGTCACCGTCCCAGGCAATACCGAGACCGGCGCCATGTTCGAGCACTGCGTCCCGGGTGATTCCTCGATTCTCAGGTAGCAAGGGGTTCGGAATACCGTTGGGAAAAGAGCCGTCCGGCTCATGACAAATCTTGATAATCTCCAGCGGCAGCTGCTTCTCCAGCAGATCGAGAAGAGGCCCGGCGCAGCCGTTGCCGGCGTTTACCACCACTTTCAACGGACGCAGGGAAGAGACATCGATATAACTCAGAAGATGGCGGATATAAGCAACCCGGTGCTCATAGGGTGTCACCTGCCCTGTCCGCTCAGGATCGTCGAACTCACCGGACTCGGCAAGCTGCCGGATTTTATCAAGCCCCGTGTCACCACTGATCGGCCGGCTCTCTTCACGTACCAGTTTCATACCGTTGTAATCAGCCGGGTTGTGGCTCGCCGTCACCATTATGCCGCCATCTGCCTTGGCGTGTGATGTAGCGAAATAGACCTCTTCCGTACCGCAAAGACCTACATCGAGCACATCCGCCCCACCCTCGGTCAAGCCTTTCATCAGCGCCGCCGTCAACGCCGGGCTGGAGGGCCGCACATCCTGACCGACCACAACAGTCTTGGGCTTCAGGAACTGCGAAAAAGCACGACCGATACGATAGGCAACATCTTCGTTGAGTTGATCTGGTAAACGACCGCGAATATCGTACGCCTTGAAACATTCAATAAGCATTTTTTTTCACCACCGAGTTCACAGAGGACACAGAGATTAATTGACAAGCCTGATTAGACCATCTTTCAAGAGTTCCACAGAAGTTAATCAACAAACCGCACTTTTTATTGGACAACTTCAGGTATGAAAGCAATTGTGCTTTATGGAT